>JASFSF010000013.1:0-16220 GCA_050114555.1 Ignavibacteria bacterium | reverse complement strand
TTCAGAAACACCTTCGATTGAGATTATTTCCCAATCCCCTGTTGTAATTTGGTTAATCAAATTCCCATCATAATCATAGAGATATGCATGCTTATAACCACTTCTTTCACTAACCCAGACAAACTTATCTTCATTTTTTAAGAAGATTGCCTTCTTCGTTTCAATATCAATCCAGCAACTGTCGCTGTCGGTTAGAACGACTTTACCTTTTCCGCTTTCAACATCATTCATTAAAACTTCAATATGATTTTGATGCCGGTTCAATCTTAATATAACTAATCTATCGGAAGAGTTTGTCCAGTAAATCCTCGGAAAGTATAAATCAATTTCCTCACCAATATCCATCCAGTTAGTTGTGCCATCTGTAAAATCATATACTCCAATTTTTATAATTGAATTATCCTCACCAGTTTTAGGATATTTTAAAGACATTACTTTGTTATAAGGTTCCATTTCATCTATTAAATGAAATTCTTTTACACGTGTCTGATCAAATCTCCAGAACGCAATTTTATTTCCGTCGGGTGACCATCGCCAGCCATCAGCTATACCAAATTCTTCTTCATATACCCAATCAAACTCGCCGTTAAGAATATTCTTATCTCCATCAGAAGTGATTTTTACTTCCTCATTTGTTTCGAATATTGTAACATATATATTATGATCTTTTACAAATCCTACTTTACTGCCATCCGGACTAAGTTTTACGTTTCGCAACCCGGGATGATTATTTCCAAGTGCAGTGATGTTTCCATTTTCAACTTCATAAAGATAAAAAGGTGCCTGCCGTGAGTGTCTCCATATTTCCTTTTCCGGTCCTTCGATGATTAAATATTTTCCATCATCAGTCCATTTGTAACTGCTCATTATAATTGTCGAACTATTGTAGGCTAATTCATTTCCATCCAATAGTAAATTCGTCGTACCAGAGGCAATATCATACTTATAAATATCAAGCAATCCATTTTCATCTTCTTCAGTAAAAGTAAATGCTGATCCATCCGGCAGCCATTGAACATTCTCAACCTCTTCCGCATAATATTTATCAGTGAAAAATAGATCTCCCAGAGTGAGTTTCCCTTGCTGGGAGAATAAACTTACAGGAGTTAAAACGAGAAGGAGTAAAATTTTGTTCATTGCCAAAACCTATTATAGTTGATATAATTATTTAAATTCGAACTTGTTATGCTCATTGATTGATATTACTATCATATAATATTGTGATTGCTTATCAATCTAAACCATTTTTGAAACCTTTGTGACTTAGAGTCTTTGTGGCAAAGTTTATGTTTTTACACAAGTAGTTTCTTCATTGCCACTAAGACACGAAGACCCTAAGAATCTCAAAGTAGTTTACTCAGGCCAGAGTTCCTCCAGCTCATCATCAAGTCCAAGGTATTCATACCTCATAAGAGCAATCGGGACGTTACCGTTCTTCATCATGTAATCATGAAAATCGCGAAGATTAAAATCATCACCGAGAACAATTCTTGCCTCAGCTATGAACTTCATAATCTGTAGTTTCCCAATCTGGTAAGTAATGGCCTGCCCGGGATTATATGCAAAAAAACCTGCTTCCTGAATGCCTGTAGTCAAATCCATTGGTACTGTTGCTGCAAGATATCTGCCAGCATCTTCTATTGTGTAATTTCCAATTGCGAGATTAATATCTACATCGACTCTTAATGCACGTAATCTCATAAAGCTGTAAATGATCTCCCTGCTTTTTGGTGAATCTTCAAATAAACCATACTGAAGTAAAAGTTCCTCAACATAAAATCCGATTCCTTCATTAGCACCGGAATCAAAATATCTTCTTCTGATCGGGTTCTCATTTGCCCATGATAAAACAAGCTGAAAGTAATGACCGGGTATTCCTTCATGAATTATTATCGGGCGCGGATCCTTTGCCATAGAAAGAGCGAAATATCCAAGCGATGGAAGAGGTTCTTCAATATACCTGTAACTATCTTCATCAAGCCTTGTTTCAGATGTAAGATCGTCGCGAACGCCCATTGTTAACGCACTAATGTACGACGGAATCTTAACGAAACGATAATGCGCAACCCAATCAGGAACTGTCATAATATCTTTTTCTTCCAGAAACTTTCTGATTTCCTCTTCATTTTGTTTAGCTACTTCAATCTGCTCTTCTGCTGAACCAAATAACCTGAGAGGCAATAAGTATTTGTTTCTTTCTTTCTCATAAATATCGAAAGCAACAGACCTGTCCCATTCCTGTTTTCCCATCAACAACAGTTCATCTGCCGAGTAAGGCATTAAAGCAACCTTTTTTAGAAAATATTCATAACCTTCTTTACCAACATTAAAAGAATTCTGCATACCGGATTTTTCTTTGGTAAGCCATTCAGAATAATCTTCGAGTGCCATTACCGAGAGTTCAATAGCAGAGTTTAATTGTGCATTCAATTCAACAGGAAAAATTTCATTCAGTGTATCGCGAACCTTGTATAATCGGAATCCAATATCCGTCAAATTAATTAGAGCTATATCGGCAAACGGGGCAATTCCTTCCGTTAAATTAACTTTTGCATATTCGATAGTTTTAGGAATCGAATTAAATCTAATAATAATCTCTTTAGCTCTTTCATAAGTGATAGGTGTATGAATAATAAGTAATTCATACACTGCCCCTAACGTCTGATGTACATAAAAATCCGGATTCCTGTTTGGCAGCTTTAATACATTCAACTCCCAGTTAACTCTCTCTATAGCAGAGTGCATTAGAAGAAAATCAACACTGTCTGAGCGCGTCCATCCTTCACGTGGTAAATTGTTTAACTCGGTTTTAAATTCGATATACTTTTCGCGGTACTCATTAATTGCCGCGGGAGAATAATCAGGTTTCCAGCCGTTCGGTCTCTCAACTCTGGGGATATCATCTCCGAATGCTGGTTGGGTAATTTTTCTCCATTCGAAAAATTTCTTGGCCAGGTTTTGGATTCCGTGATCATGTTGTGAAAAGATTGAAATGCTTGCAAATAGCAGTAAAATAATCGTAAAACGCATTTATTTTACCTTTCTTATTAATTATTCACTTCTTCAATATTAAAATAACAAAAACTATTTTGTTAATTATGCAAAGATTCTCACCGCTTAAAGAAGCGCAATGCCACCTAAATAATTACCGGATTTATTTACGGTATTTCACAGCTAATTTTTTTAACTTTTTAGTCCAAATGTCATTTTTTTAACAAATTCAGGATGCCGAAATGAAGAGGATCATAATGACACTGTTCGCCTTAAGCTTATTACTTAACTCCTGCGGCAAGGAGGAAACAAATCCGTTGCTTGCTGAATGGGATACACCATTTGAAACCCCACCATTTGATAAAATCACAACCGAAAATTATTTGCCGGCTTTTAAAGTAGCAATTAATGAACATGATAAAGAAATTGAAGCAATTATTAATAACTCTGAAGAAGCAACTTTTGAGAATACAATTGAAGCACTTGATTACAGTGGCTCTTTACTTACACGTGTTCAACGTGTATTCTCTGCAATGAACTCTGCAATGAGCAATGAAGAGATGCAGACAATTTCAAAAGAAGTATCTCCAATGCTATCCAAGCATACCGATGATATAAATCTAAATGAAAAACTCTTTGAAAGAGTGAAACAAGTTTACGACAAAAAGGAATCGATGGATTTAACCACAGAACAGAATAAGCTTCTGACTGATTATTACAAAGATTTCGTTCGTGGCGGCGCAAACTTAAAGGCTGAGAAGAGAGAAGGGTTTCGCAAAATCAATGAAGAACTCTCCGTGCTTTCAGTTCAATTCGGAGAGAATGTATTAAAAGAGACAAACAGGTTTGAACTGGTTATTGATAACGAAGACGATCTTGACGGTTTAAATGAAACAATAATTGCCGGAGCACTTCAAACAGCTAAAGATAAAGGTTATGAGGGGAAATGGATTTTCACAATTCAAAAACCAAGTATGATCCCCTTCCTTCAGTACTCAACCAAAAGAGATTTGCGTGAGAAAATCTACAGGGCTTATTTTATGAAAGGCGATCATAATGATGAGCTCGATAATAAAAAGATACTTTCCAAAATGGCAATGCTCAGGTTGAAAAGAGCAAAGCTGCTGGGTTATGATACGCATGCAGATTATGTTCTTGAAGAACAAATGGCAAAAACTCCGGCAAATGTATACGATCTGTTAGAAAAATTATGGACACCCGCACTGAACAGAGCAAAACAAGAAGTAGCTGAAATGCAGGCAATAATTGATGCTGAAGGCGGCGACTTTAAACTAAAACCATGGGACTGGTGGTACTATGCAGAGAAACTTAAAATAGCTAAATATGATCTTGATGAAGCAGAGTTAAAACCATACTTCCAGGTAGAAAATGTAATAGGCGGAGTATTTGGTCTTGCAACAAGTTTATGGGGAATTCAATTCGAAGAGAGAAACGATATTCAAAAATATCATCCCGATGTGAAAACTTTCGAAGTAAAAGAAGCCGACGGTACTCATATTGGAATATTATATACCGACTACTTCCCGAGAGCAAGTAAGCGTGCAGGTGCCTGGATGGATGCCTTCCGGAAACAGTACAAAAAAGATGGAGAAATGATTTATCCTATAATTTACAATGTCGGAAACTTTTCTAAACCGACAGGAGACAAACCTGCACTAATAAGCGTTGATGAAGTAAGAACTTTATTCCACGAGTTTGGTCATGCACTACATGGACTTCTTTCAAACTGTACTTACGAATCAATTTCCGGAACAGAAACTCCCAGAGATTTCGTAGAATTCCCATCACAGGTAATGGAAAACTGGGCAATGCATCCCGATGTTTTAAAAAGTTACGCAAAACATTATGAGACAGGAGAAGTAATTCCCGGGGAATTAATTGACAAAATCCAAAATGCAAGTTTATTTAACCAGGGATTTGAAACCGTTGAATATCTTGCTGCTTCATTTCTTGATATGGACTGGCATACAATTACGGATGTTGTAGAGTATGATGTAATTGAGTTTGAAAATGAATCCATGGAAAGAATTGAACTTATCCCGGAAATCATTCCACGTTACAGAAGTACTTATTTTAATCACATCTTTTCCGGCGGATATTCATCCGGTTATTACAGCTACATTTGGGCAGAAGTTCTTGACGCCGATGCATTCAATGCATTTGTAATCTCGGGCGATGTTTTAAACCAGGAACTTGCTGACAGATACAGGAAGTATATTTTATCTTCCGGCGGAACAGATGACTCAATGGAACTTTACAAAAAATTCCGCGGCCAGATGCCGGAAATAGAACCACTGTTGAAGAAGAGAGGATTGGATTAATAACTATCTCAAAGACGATATATTTAAGGCTTCGAATAATTTCGAAGCCTTTTTATTTGAATAAACGACATTGATAAGTTAATAGGATTAGCTTAATTTAGAACCCTATCGTTACACAAATTAGTAGTAAATGGATCTTAGTTTTCATCGGACACTCCTTTTCCGAATTTTTTCTTTTTTAATTTTTCTAACGTTGCTTTATTTCCTGTTCAGCAACTTATTCAATTCCGAGACGGAAGTGATAACTGAAAAACCTGAAAGTATTTTACCGGAGAAGAATGTTTTTGGATTTGTTGACGACTCACTCAATCATTATTCAAGGGAAGTGGAAAAAAATGAAACGCTTTCCGATATTCTTGGAGATTATCATCTAAAGAATACATATCCTTCCGAAATAGCTGCTGTCTCAAAACCTGTTTTTGATATGAGAAAATTGAGAGTCGGAAAGAAATATCATCTGTATACTTTAAATGATAGTATGAATACGCTCGACTACTTTGTTTATGAAAGAGATGATGTAAACTTTGTTGTTTATGACCTGAGAGATTCGGTTAATGTTTACGCCGGCAGAAAAGAGATAGTAACAACTATCAAAACTAAATCTGCAAAGATTGAATCGTCACTTTTTGAAGCATTGATGGAAAGTGATGCAAGCATTGAGCTTGCAATAGAGCTTTCAAAAATTTATGCCTGGCAAATCGATTTTTATCATTTGCAGAAGGGTGATAATTTCAAAGTGATTTATGAAGAGCAATATGTTGACAGTGAAATGGTTGGAATAGGTAAAATCCTGGGTGCCTACTTTGAACACAGGAATAAAGAATATTATGCGATTCCACTTATTCAGGACAGTATTTACCAATTTTTCGACGAGAACGGAAACAGCCTCAGAAAGGAATTTCTTAAAACTCCGATTGAATTTGCCCGTATAACATCAGGGTACAGTTCGGGCAGGCTGCACCCGGTATTGAAAGTTCGGCGTCCTCACCGCGGTGTTGATTACGCTGCACCAATTGGTACACCAATCAGAACTGTTGGTGACGGGCTTGTAACAGAGGCAGCTTACACAAGCAGTAATGGTAATTATATTAAGATCAAACATAATTCTGTTTATACTACTATGTATCTGCATATGTCACGATTCGGAAAAGGAATCAGAAGAGGCGTGCAGGTAAAACAGGGACAGGTTATCGGTTACGTAGGTAAAACAGGACTTGCAACCGGCTCGCATCTTCATTTTTCCTTTTTTATGAACGGCAGTTATGTAAATCCTTTAACGGTTGAAGTCCCGCCATCCCACCCTGTTAAAGAAAGCTATAAAGCGGAATTTGAAAAAAAGAAAAGGATTGTGATTGAGGAATTGATGAAAATTGATCAGGCGGTTATTTCAGAGACTGATCCTCCCGTGTGAACTGAAAATCTTTACATTTGTCATTCAGTAGGAATCTTGTTAATCAACATTAAAAACTTATTCCGGATTTCATTTTAAGTTAACGAGTTTCTTATAGAATAACAGGTTCTGCGAATCTGCTAAAGTCATTCTGAAAGAATCTTGCTAATCAACATTCAATCCATTTACAGGCTAACTCTTAAATTAACAAGTTACTTACAGGATGACGTTCACGGGGTTTTATTTAACAGGTTTCACACAGATTTAAGAGGTTGGGATTTCTATACCGCTTATCATTAATCGTTATTTACTGACTTTCACCGAGTGATTATTCTTTTTTATATTTGACGCCATAAAATCTTAACATTGAGGAACACAGATTGTTATCACAGAACAAATTCAAGAACTTTTTTGCCAGAAAAAAGGATAGAAAAAAACCTGAGACACCAAAAGAAAAAATCATCGAGTTTTTCAGGCAATTATTTTTTGCAGCCATTGCGGCACTCTTTATTATCACTTTTATAATTCAGAATACGCGAATCCCGACAGGATCTATGGAAGATACAATTCTTGTAGGCGATTTTGTTCTGGTCAACAAATTCATTTACGGATCGTCATCACCTAAATATATTCCCTTTACTGAGGTTCAGCTTCCCTATTTTACACTACCGGCTCTAAAAGAACCCCAGGCAACAGAAATTGTAGTTTTTGAATATCCGGGAAACAGGGACCAATTAGTTGCCGATGAACTTGGGGTGAATTATGTTAAAAGGTGCATAGGAACTCCGGGTGACACAGTAGAAATAAAAGACAAAGTTGTTTTTGTAAATGGCAAAGAATTGTGGCTGCCAACGCATATAAAATATTACCAGGGCAGAACAGGAAGTTTTCTTAAACCAAAACCAAAGGGTTATGGAGATCCGAGAATATTCCCAAAAGGAATGAACTGGAACGAAGATAATTATGGTCCGCTTATCGTACCAAAAGAAGGATACACTATCCCGTTAAATAAATATAATGTAGAGCAATGGCGGACTATAATTGACCGCGAATATGGTAAAAGAGTTGTTAAAGTTGTGGATGATGTTGTAACAATAAATAACATACCTGTTTCATCATATACTTTCAAAAAAAATTACTATTTTATGATGGGAGATAACAGGGACGACAGTTTAGACAGCAGGTTCTGGGGATTTGTTGCGAGAGACATGATTGTTGGCCAGGCTTTTATCACACTGTTTTCCTGGGATAGAAACATTCCTTTCACTCAATTGTTCAAATTGCTTGGTTCTGCAAGGTTGGACAGGGTATTAAAGTTATTACACTAATCAAAAAAATGATTTAAAATTAAAAAGGCTGCCCTGTTCGAGCAGCCTTTTTTTATTGAAGAATAATCTTCAAGTCTTATAACCCTGCACTAAATCCAATGTTGAATGATGTTGGTAATCCGGGATAGATTTCAGCATCATTAGCACTGTGGTTTGTACCATCACCTCCCCAGCCATTAAAGCTGCTGTTGTCAGTAGCATCCTGCACATAAAGTTCGTTTAATAAATTGAAGACGTGTGCAAAGAATGTTAAATCCATACCGACGACTTTCGCTGGTAAATTATAGGCAAAGTGAAATTCAACCAGGTCATATGACGGTATCTGCCAGGTCTCAGGAGCTTTGCCACCGTTGTCAATAACTTCCTGCTCATCAGTTCTATCGAATGGATCGAAATCAGAGTAATAATTGTCATAGTGTCGCCAGAGTAACTGTGCCTGCATTCCCGGAACAGGGAATATTGAAAGACCAGCAACAAATTGTGTTTGAGGTGCATCGCCTACTTTTAGGTCTGCGATATAGAAGGTATAATCTTCTGATATCTGTTGAGCGAAATCAATTATATAAGTTCCGCTTACATCATCAGTGTATTCCCAGATACCGTGACTAAAAGCTGCATTGAACCTGACAAATCTATGCGGCTGCCAGGATCCTTCTACCTCAACACCCATATGACGTGAACTAATGCCCTGCAGCCTGATTAATTGTTCATTACCCTCTCCACTCTGAATTATCTGGCTAGTGGTTCTATCAGTCCAATTAGTATAGTAAACATTAGCGCTCAAGTTCAATTTATTCATAAGTAGGCTTGCATTTACACCGCCTTCGATTGACCAGAATTTCTCATTAGATGGATTCTCAACCAATTTGGCATCGACGTCACTAATGACCTCGTCAAAAATAGGCACTTTGGAAACATAACCACCATTCGCATAAAGATGAACCTGATCGGTAGCTCTGTAGCTAAAACCACCTTTTAGTTGAAATCCGCCTGTCCAATCTACGAGCAGGTTAATTTTATCACCGGCTTCATCCATTCTAAAATGATCGGTATAATCCATTTTAACCATTGAATAACCGGCAGTACCATAAAGAGTATATTGATTTTTAGTATACTCGCCCTGTACGAAACCACCAACCCAGTTAACACTATTTGTTGAGTAATAATCGATCTTGTCTCCAAGCTGTCTATACTCACCATTAGGTGCGAATTCGTTGTCGTAAGAATACCAGAAATCAAGACCTAATAAATCACGTACTTCTCTGTAGTGATCTATTTCAGCAGTTCTCCAATCGAGACCAAATGATGCCGTAAATTCCTTATTAACCTTCCAATAAGCTTTTGAAATTGCACCAACAGTCCATTGGGTGTTAACACTATTTCTCAAAATACCACTACGATGATAGGGCATATCTCTTTGATCGGTAGCAATTGCATACGTCGAGGAATCACCGGTACCAAAAGGATCATCTAATATAAGAGCATCCTCCATATTTTCAGCAATGGTGGAATTCCAGTTAACAACTCTCTGCAATGAACTAAAGTCATAATTCAGGCTTCCATAAGTTCCGGTACCGCCGCCCTGTCCGCCGGACCAATAAACAGTTGAATAAAGACTAAATTGATCCGAGAGTTTTGAATACCAGTTAAAGTTAACCAGTGGTTTATGAAAAAAGTTTTCACTTTCGTTCAGATAACCAGGATCACGTCTCGGGTTAACATTATTATTCCAGTATGACCGCTCCCACTGCATTCCGTAGTAAGATGGATCAATTCCGTTTACGTTTGAGTTATATAGAAGTCCTTTTTCTCTTAATACTGGTTCATTAAGAACATCTTCGGTATAACCTAATTCTCTTGCTAAATCGTGGCTAAAAACTGCTGTATTTAATTTCCAGCGTCTTTGACCATGCTTCTGCGGCGCGCCCATAGCATATAATTCCAGCCTGTTATTGGAATTAATCTCATAAGCCATACCTAAGTAATAAGCCCAGGCATCAGTCCAGGTTTTATCAGCATGTCCTTCACCGGTCTTTCGAATACCTCCGAAACTCATGGCAAATTTTCCATCAACCATACCTGTATGACCAAAGAAAGTTTGTTTTAGAAAACTACCTGTTCCCATTTCAGTTTTAAAGAAAGCCCCTGCTTTGTGCTGTGATGGATCGGTAATTATATTCATCGTACCACCAATAGATGGTGTAGATAATGTTGTCGCACTCAATCCTCTTTGAAGCTGGATGGATGAAGTAGCGTCACCAACACCATCCCAGTTTGACCAATATACCCAGCCATTTTCCATATCGTTAACCGGAATACCATTGATCATCACACCAATATTTCGCTGGTTAAAACCACGTACGTTGAATCTTGCATCACCGGCTCCACCTCCCTGGTTGGTTGCAAAAACCGATGGCGCTGTATTCATCACTAATGGAATATCCTGAGATCCTAAGTTCAACTCCATATCCTTTTTATCAAAGTTTGTAAAGGCTACAGGAGTTTCTCTCTCTTTCACCCTGTCTGACATAACAGTGACAGAGAGTGTAAATTGATATTCCAGCATCGAAAAGTTTACCGTAACATCACCGGTAATTTCAACTTCCCTATCAATTCTATCGAAACCGATATAACTACAAGTCATGTCATAAGTTCCGGGATCAACAGAAATGCTATACTCACCATTGGCATCAGTTGCTGCGCCAATCGCAAGATTAGGAATATAAACATTAGCTCCTATCAGGACTTCCCCAGTAGCTGCTTCAGTTACAACACCTGAGATAGTGTATCTTTGGGCGTACACTGAGCTTGTTAATATGAGTAAAGCAATAAGGATTACTCCGTATAATTTTCTCATATGCCCTCTCCTTATATTGTTGGGTAAATAACGTATAATTATAGAAAAAATAGGCTTCTATAATATAGTTTTAATTAGAATAATTATCTTTAAGCCGTTAACAAATATCAATCAAATAGTTCGGTTTTTCAAGTAGTTGAAATTAAATTAATGTTAAAATTTATATGGATTTTGAGAATAAAGTTATGTAAATTTCACAAATTTGTTTTTGCAGCAGCTCAATCTAAGATTCCATCTTCACTTATTTTTCGCCAAATCATTGATTAACTTTCCACTCAGATTATTTATAATCAAGATATAACACTCAAATAGTTAAATCAATCATGAACATAAATTTTAAAAAAATGAAAAGTTTAAAAAAGTTAAAATTTGCCTGTTTCTATCTCATTGTACTTTTCTTTCTATCGTCGGTTTATGCTCAAAATCAACCCTATGTAATATTAATTTCATTTGACGGTTTCCGGTGGGATTATTTGAGTAGAAATCTGACACCAAATATTGACAATTTGATTGAAAGCGGTGTTAAAGCTAGTTCTTTACAACCGGTATTCCCGACCAAGACTTTTCCGAATCATATTTCCACAATTACAGGATTGTTACCGCAAAATCATGGTATTATCTTTAATTCATTTTATGATAAATTTTCCGATACCTACTACAGTATCGGAGATACTATTCAGGCTAGAAACAGCACGTGGTATAAGGGAGAAGCTTTCTGGGAAACTGCACAGCGACAGGGTATAATTACCGCCAGCTATTTTTGGCCAGGATCTGATCAGGATTTAGATGAAAATAATCCCGACTATTTTCATCATTATGATCACCATCGACCTTACGAAGAGAGAGTTAATGGCATTATCGATTGGCTGCAGTATCCCTATTCTGAGCGACCACATTTTCTTACTCTTTATTTTGATCTAACTGATGGAATCGGTCATAGATACGGCCCAATTTCACCTGAGATTGATATCGCTATTTCAAGTCTCGACTCAACTCTTGGAAAATTAATCTCAGGGCTTGAAGAAATTCATATGAGGGATAGCGTTAACATTATACTGGTTTCAGACCATGGAATGACTCAAGTAGATTATGAGAAAGTTATTAACATTGAGGAAATACTGACAGGATATCAGTTTATATCTTCAAACAGCGGCCCCGTTATGATGATATCTGCAAAAGAAAGTGAGATTGATAATATTTATTCTTTGTTAAAAGAAAATGAAAATCATTTTAAAGTTTACTACAAAAAAGATATTCCGGAATTTTATCATTTTTCAAAATCCCCTCTGGTTTCTGAAATTTTATTAGTTGCAGAGATGGGCTGGTCAGTTATAACAAATAGAAACCTCGAATGGATGAAACCTGAAAATTATAACGGCAATCACGGATATGACAATAACCATATTGATATGCATGGAATTTTCGTTTCTTCAGGTCCGCATTTTAAAAAGAATTATAAATCCGGAACTCTAAATTGTCTGGATATATATCCCCTGCTGTGTGAAATATTTAATATCATACCAAACAATAATATCGATGGGAAATTAGACCGCATTGGATTTATCCTGAGAGAAACTGAATGATATTATGAAGTTATTAGACATAGCTTACATAAAGTATGAATTGCAAAATGGTCTTGAAGTTATCCTTCACCAAAATAATAACCTGCCGCTTGTAGCGGTAAATTTGAGGTACAAAGTCGGATCGGCCAGGGAATCAAAAGGGAAATCGGGGATTGCACATTTGTTTGAGCATATGATGTTCCAGGGCTCTGAGAATGTTGAAAAGGAGATGCACTTTAAACATATCCAGGAAGCCGGCGGGACACTTAATGGATCGACAACTATTGACCGGACAAATTATTATGAAAAGCTTCCATCGAATTATTTAGAACTTGCTCTCTGGCTGGAATCCGATAGGATGGGATTTTTTCTCCCTGCGCTGGATCAAGTAAAGCTGGATAATCAAATAGATGTGGTATTCAACGAACGCCTTGAACGATATGATAATCAACCTTACGGACTTGCGTGGGAGTTGCTGCTAAAAAATCTTTATCAAAATGATCATCCCTACAGCTGGCCTACAATCGGTTATGCGGAGGATATCAAAAATTTTAAGTTAAATGATGTAACGGATTTTTTCTCCAGTTACTATTCACCGAACAATGCCTCCCTCGTAATTGCCGGTAGTTTTGATACTGAAGAAACTAAATTATTGATTGAAAAGTACTTTGGTGAAATCAAACCGGGGCAACAAATTGAACCTGTTAGTGTAAAGCATAACGACTTAACCGATAACAAACTTATCAAGCATGAAGATAATGTTCATCTGGATCGCATATATTTATCCTGGCTTACAGATAAAGCCTATAGTGAACACGATGCTGCACTGGATATTTTGTCCGACCTGCTTGCAGGTTCCAAAAACTCCCGCTTGCATAAATCGCTTGTTTTTGAAAAAGAAATAGCACAGGAAGTATCGGCATTTCAATTCTCAGGAAAGTATGCAGGTCATTTTACTATTGTTGCAACTGCAAAACCGGGTGTGAGTCTTGACAACATTAAATCGGAAATACTTAAAGAAATTGAAGTGATGCTAAAAAATGGGATTACAGAAAAAGAACTTACCCGATCCAAAATGGGAATTAAATCGGGATTCGTTTTTTCACTCCAGAACCTGGAATCACTTGCCGATTACTTAAACTCATATAATTTTTATCTGAATGAGCCGAATTCCTTTGCTTATGATTTAAACCGTTATGATAAGATTGAAGTCAATAATATTTCAAAAATAGCAGAAATTTATCTATCCAAACCATATGTAGATTTGAGAATTGTCCCCAAGAGCAACTCTAAATGAAATTTGACAGAAGTAAAAAACCTGAAGCTTCAGAAGAGAAATTATTCCGGACACCATCAGTCCGTGAGTTCTCTCTGGATAATTCATTAAGGGTGATATTTGTTGAGAAAAAAGAACTACCTATCATCAGGATTAATTTAGTTATTAATGCAGGAAGTATTCTTGATCCCAGTAATAAAAAAGGCGTTTCTAATCTTCTTGCAATGTGCCTGGATGAAGGTGCGGGAAAATACAACTCGCTTGAACTAAGTGAACAGCTCGATCTGCTTGGTGCAAGATTTTCTCTCTACTCCGATAGCGATAATATTCACCTAACACTTCAAGTACTAAAAGAAAATTTTAGAAAATGTGTTGACATTCTGAGCCTTATTTTAATTGAACCTCACTTAAATGAAAAAGATTTCGAAAGGGAGAAAAGAAGAATACTAACGAGAATCAAACAGCTATCCGATGATCCGGAATATATTGCAAATACTTCGTTTGAAGAAAAGCTTTTGGGGAAAGGAAATTCGTATTCATATCCCGCTCTTGGATTGATAAATGATATTACCGACCTCACTAATAATGACATTAATAACTGTTACAAAAAATCCATTTTGCCCAACAATGCATTTATCGTTGTCGTTGGTGATATCTCAGAGAACGATCTTCAGGATATATTCAGATCGGCTTTTTCGGATTGGAAGCAAGGTAAAATTAATTTGGAATTTGAAAATCAATTGAGAAAGGATGAAAAGAAACTCTACATTGTAAACAAAAAGGATTCTGTTCAAACTGAAATCAGAACCGGACATCATACTTCCGGTAGAAAATCTTCCGATTACTTCAGAAAGCATTTAATGAACACCATCCTTGGTGGACAATTTACCAGCAGGTTAAATCACAACCTCCGGGAGAAAAACGGTTACACATACGGTGCGGGTTCAACATTCAATTATAATATGAAATCGGCTTACTTTGCTGTTTCTACTTCGGTAGGTATCGAGAATACAGTTAACGCACTTAATGAAATATTTAATGAATTAAACAAGATTAAACTTGGCGTGACAGAAGAAGAATTAGAGTTCGCCAAATCATCTATAATCAGAAAATTTCCGACCAACTTTGAAACTTACCGCCAGGTGGCTTCAAACATCATTGGTAAAATTATTTTTGATTTGCCCGAAGATTATCTTGAAACATATCTGGAAAACATTAAATCGGTCTCTATTGAAGATGTAAACGGCACGGCACTATCAAATATTCATCCGGATGTAACAACAACAATTCTTGTTGGTGATAAATCGAAACTTTTAAAGCAATTATCCGGAAACAATTTTGGCGAAATAGAAATTGTGGAATCGGAGGATTAAATTACCTCTGTCGGAGGCACTACGATATAACCCAGCTTCTTATATTTTTTTATCTCACTGTATAATATCTTAAAACCTTGCTGAGTTAGAAGAATAACTGCCCTATTATTGTCTGGTAGATTTTTCATAAATTCATCAAAAAGATTTACTAATTGATCATCATCTCTTTCGTTTAACAGGCTCAATCTATTCAATTCAATCAAATCTATTTTTCTTTTGGAAAACTCGCCTTTAATTAATGAATATGAATCGGAATTATAAATACCTGATTTATCATCTATGAAAATTAAAGTCGCATCCCTAAAATCATTCAGAATGGAAACGAGTGGTCCTTCCATTCGGGAAAAACTATAATCCTCATCCAGTTTATATTTCAGTTCAATGATGTTATCATCTAACAACAACGAATACGTTTTATTTTTAACTTCAATGAATTTAATTAAGTCAACCGCCTGGGAAGAAGGTTTGATCAATAATGAAAACGGTTCGGAAATATCCAGCAGCGACGAATCTTCACTGCTTAATAATTTGAAGTTATCAATAATGAAAGCTATTTTTCTGGTTTTTCTTTTAAGTTCTGCATCGTAATCAATTTTCGCTTTTAAAATTATTGTTTCTTCAGATTTGATTTCCAAATCTGTTAAACCATTAAATGATTTTTCAATTACATTTATCGTTACGTCTACTTCAGAAAAAACATTATTAATCTCACTTAAAATAACTGGTATGGAAAGATCTGTCGGTATTTTTATCCTATATGTATAGGGAATTTTGGACGCCTGCTTTTTTAGTATACAATTATCCGGCAAACCAAAATTCTTTAATGAAATAATAAAGAAACTGTCAACTTCTGCATACGTAAAGTTTTTTCTTTGTTCAGTATTTCCGGTTTCCCCGGAATCTGCTATAAAAATATTTGCAAGTAATAAGATGAAAGCCGCACTAAACAGGATTAATGCGGCTCTGGTTTTATCAAAATTTAAGAGTGATTTCATTTGTTTTTAAAGTTCGGTTTTCTCTTTTCTAAAAATGCGGATGTGCCCTCTTTAAAATCTTCTGTGCCGCAGCAAAGTGCAAACACACTCGCTTCAAAATTTTGTC
>JASFSF010000012.1:0-16326 GCA_050114555.1 Ignavibacteria bacterium | reverse complement strand
TAAAGCTTGCTCATCTTCTCAGTATGTCAACAGGTTTGGATCTTGATGAGAACGGACCGGCAATGAATGAGATTTTTTCAGAGGAGGATTGGATAGAGGCAACATTCAAGCGTCAACTTGTTTCCATTCCTGGAAAACAGTTTAAATATTGTACGTTTTTAACACATGCAATGTCTCAGATTTTGGATGTTTCCAGCGGGAAAGGTCTTTTGGAATTAAGTGAAAAATATCTTTTCGAACCGCTTGGGATTAAGCTCGTTCATTGGGAGATGGGTCCAAACGGGTATTATTTTGGAGGTGATAAACTCTGGTTGACGCCAAGAGCAATGGCTAAGTTCGGATATCTATTTCTTAATGATGGAAAATGGGGAGATGAACAGGTCATACCAGAAGAGTGGGTAAGAGAATCAATAAAAAACAGATTTGATGAATTTCCGGATACAAATTTTACAGGTTACGGATATTGGTGGTGGCTGGGTAAGAATGGAAGTTATTTTGCCAGAGGTGCTTTTGGACAGATCATTTCGATCTATCCTGATGAGGATATTGTGGTTGTGTTTACTGGTGCCAGCAACTCTCATTGGCATCTTCTTACAAACGAATACATTTTTCCTGCAATTAAATCGGCTGGTCCCTTGCCTCCTAATCCGGCCGCAAATAACAGGATAAAAATGATAACACGGGATTTAGAGTTACCCGTATCTCTGTCTCCCCGGCCATTACCTGAAACAGCTAAAAATATTTCAGGAAAGAAATTTCTGCTTCAAAAAAATGATCTGGATTTTTCAGAGCTAACTTTTTATTTCGAGGAATCAAACCAATGCAGATTATCAATTAAATATGAGGATAATCTTTTAGATATGCTGGTTGGGCTGGATGAAGTATATCGTGTTAATGACGGAATAAAATGGGGAATAAAATCCGAGAAAAATATAATTGCACTGAAAGGTAATTGGAAAGATGAAAATACTTTCATTATGGAATTTCATGAAGTCGGTGAACCATGGTATTTGGATGTTGAATTGGAGTTCGATGAAGATAGTTTAATTTCATCATTTACATGGCAGCCGTTCAGATGGCAGTTTCAAATAGAGGGCGAGATTGAATAATACAATAAACTAATTTAGTATTCGTTCACTTAACATACAAAAAACAGGAGGAGTAATAAGTGACAGATACAACTGATGACGTAAAGTATCGAAAGAGAATCACCAGAATATTTTTTCTGTTCTTAACTATATTCATGCTTTTCTCACTTTTCAGTAGCGAATTAGTTTTCTCACAATCGAAATATGAGTTTACATTTAAAGTAGATCTCTCAAAATTGATTGATAAGAAAATATTTAATAGGGATAATGGGGATGTAGTAGTATTCCTTGCAAATTTTAATAATTGGGAAAGTGATACACTGGCCTTCGAGAAAATCGAAAACAGATCTATTTATACAAAAACCTACCTGAGGGAAGAGATTGATACGGACACCATTCTTTATAAATATAAAATAATTCGTTCTGATGGTTATCAATTTTTAGAATATGATTCGGAAAAATACTTCGTGAATGGGAATCGGATTTTCATTATTAATGACAATTTATCTTCACCCCGGATGATTAGTTTTTCCATTCAGGAAAAAGAATTCTATAACAAAATTAAAATTTCACCGGATGAGTTACGTTATGATCTGACAATGTTACGGGACAGTCTGGAACATATTCATCCTTCATTGTACGAGTTTACAGATAAAAGTAAGTTTGATTCTTTGTTCGCGTATGTAAATGATCAGCTTGATCATCCAATGTCAAATCTTGAATTCTATAAACTTGTAAGAAAAATAATTTCTAAGATAGGTTGTTTGCATACAAGCATTTTCGTGCCCAAATATTACTGGACGAACAATCCCGATAGGATTTTACCTCTGCAACTATATTTTGGTAAGAGTGAAACATTCATCGTTAATTGTTTTAATGAAAATCATACTATACCGCCAGGTAGTATCGTTGTTTCAATAAACGGGGTATCTATGAATATTATTAGAACGAAATTAATGGAAAATTATCCTGCAGACGGTTTTAACGAAGGTTATCGAAGATTTATGCTAAATATGCTATTCCCGGACTTTTATGCTATCTATTACGGTTTTCCTGATGAATTCAAAATTGAATATAGATCGAGGGTAACAAATCTATTTGACAAAGTAGTCTTAAAACCGGTATCAATATATGATTTAACATACTTTGGCTCATTGGGTCCTGACTTCAGCTTTGAAGCTTTAGAAATTCACAATGTGGGAGTGTTGAAGATAAACAACTTTATGTTCTATCAGGAAAAGAAGAGAAAAGTGTTTTATAGCTTCATAGATTCGGTCTTTAAAAAAATTCATGAAGATGGGATTGAAAATCTAATATTAGATATACGTGGCAACAGCGGTGGTGATCCGCTTTCGGCAGCTTATCTTTTCACCCATTTGATTAATCATCCTGTAAAGTACTTTGCTGAAACTTACGATGAAGAATATGTACCACTGGCCAAATCTATGCCCGTTTCTGAAAATAGATTTGGTGGAAATATATTCGTTCTGATAAACAGTCGGTGTGTATCCACAGCCGGTCACCTGGCGGCATTGTTAAAATATCACAAAATTGGAACACTGATTGGTACCGAAACTGGTTCTAATTATAAATGCTTTTCAGGGCAGAGGAGATTGACATTAACAAATTCACAGTTACGCATTAATATTTCAACAACTACTTTTGAAGTCGAAGTAAATGGAATGAAAAATAATCACGGAGTTCAACCTGATTATTATATCGAATCAACTATCGATGACGTACTTAACGGTAATGATAATATAATGCAATCCACTATTGATATGATTCGTAATTTAACATTTCCAGGAAATTGATGAAAAACAGAAGTACAACTATTGAGAAGTTGAAAATTGGTTTTATTCTTTAGAATATATGTGTGCTATTGAGAATTTAATAGTTATGGGAAAGGAATTTATTGATGAAAGTATCAATGACAACTACAACATTTAAATTAGATGGCTACAAAATCGACAAGCATCTGGGAGTTGTAAGAGGTATCGTAGTCAGGTCACGCTCATTGTTTGGAACTATTGGAGGAATGTTGCATACAATAGTGGGAGGGAATATCACTGTCTTCACTCAGTTGTGTGAAAAAACAAGGAAAGAGGCATTTGATATGATGGTGTCTCATGCAGAAGGGATGGGCGCAAACGCAGTAATAGGGATAAGATATGATGCAACTGAACTAATGGGTGGTGTTTCCGAAGTTTTGTGTTATGGGACTGCTGTTGTTGTAGCCCAAAGAAACTGATCTTGTCAAGAAATATTTTGATTGGTGGATGACAGTGGAGAAAAATTTAACTGCTGCTACCTTGAATACAATTCTTTCCATTCAAAAAACTATAGAGCAATACAAAAATTTTATTTTTCTTTTGTAATTTTTAAAATCAATTTCCGAGAGTAAATTTAAGAATGATCCTTTTGAATGAATCAGGTAAAAGAATTTAGACCATTTATTGCACAATGAGTAGTAATTTGTTAGCCGACCCCATCTTTTTTTACCTCGAGGGATTTTTCTGGTTATTGTAACTTACATGCTTAAATTCAGGGAAGAGGAATGAAATTATTCTTTAGTATTTGGGTTCTCACTTTAGGGGCAATTTCAATTTTTGCAGTATCAAAAGATGATTCCCCTGCACCAATTAAATCTTACAAACTTGCCCAGCCTCTTGATATTGACGGTATTCTCTCAGAACCATTGTACCAACAACCGGCTATCACAAAGTTCACGAGAAAGGAACCGGAAGAAGGAGGTCCGGCCTCAGAGAGAACTTACATATGGGTATCTCATGACGAATCCAATATTTATTTTAGTGGTCGATTTTATGATTCGGATCCGGATTCAATAGATATATCTTTAATGAGAAGAGACAACGTTACTGTTTCTGATTGGTTCTGGATCTACATTGATCCGTATAATGACAATCGTACAGGGAACTATTTCGCAGTTAATGCCGGAGGCTCAATCTGTGACGGTACAATTTTTAATGACCAAGATATGGATGATTCGTGGGATGGAATATGGGAAGCTGAAACAAATGTTGACGAAAAGGGCTGGACAGCAGAAGTAAGAATACCGTTTACGCAATTGAGATTTAAAGAAGCAGATAAAATGGTATGGGGTTTAAATCTTAATCGGGATATTAAACGAAAACAAGAAATGTCATTTTATGTTATGGTTCCAAACAATGAAAGCGGCTTCACTTCGCGGTTTGCCGATCTGGTTGGTTTGGATGGAATAAAATCCAGGCAGCGTTTTGAAATTTTACCTTATCTCGTACAAAAAGTTCAATACCTGCGGCATGATGCTGACGATCCTTACTACAAGAGCAAACAATATAAAACTTTATTTGGTGCCGATTTAAAAATGAGCTTTGGCAGCAATCTTAATCTTGATGTAACTATAAATCCCGATTTTGGACAGGTAGAGGTAGATCCGGCTGTTATAAATCTTTCTGCCTTCGAAACTTTTTATGATGAGAAAAGACCTTTCTTTATAGAAGGAGCAAACATTTTTAATTTTGGCATTGGCGGTTCTAATAATCAATGGGGATTTGGCTTTAGTAACCCAACATTATTTTATTCCAGAAGAATAGGTCGTCCTCCCCAGGGTGAAACTATAATAGCAGGTATTGAAAATTATCCCAATGAAACTCGTATTCTTGGTGCGGCTAAATTAACCGGGAAGCTGGATGAGTCCTGGTCAATTGGTGTATTAAGTGCCTTTACAGAAAGGACCTATGCAACTATAAGAACTGATGAAGGAATAGATATAGAAGAAGAAGTTGAACCGTTGACACATTATGGTGTCTTCAGAACCCGCAAAGAATTTAACAATGGTAATCAGGCAATTGGAATGATCTTTACTTCAGTTAACCGTGATCTTAGCAATCAAAACCTGAGAAACGTTTTGAGCAGGCAAGCGTATACATATGGACTTGACGGATGGACATTTCTCGATGAAGATGAAGCTTACGTGATAACCGGTTCAGTAATTGGATCTTATGCGGAAGGATCGTCTGAATATATTATGGAATTGCAGAAGGAACCGTATAGATATTTACAACGCCCGGATAAAACCTATATGCCGCTTGATACTACCCGAACATCCATATCCGGATATTATTCCAGGGTAATGATCAATAAACAAAGCGGCAATTATTATTTGAACGCTGCACTTGGTGTAGTATCACCCGGATTTCATTATAACGATCTCGGATCTCAATGGTTCGCTGATGAAATTTATGGTCACATTGTAAATGGTTATCGTTGGTACGAAGAAGACGGATTATTCAGAAGGAAAGGAATATATTTTACTTATAACAGAAGTTATAATTATGAAGGCTACAATATAAGGAATCAGTTTTTTGTTAACGGGTATTTACAATTCTTAAACTTCTGGGGCATTGAATTTAGCGGTTCGTATGATTTTGAATCGGTATCTTCAACTTTAACAAGGGGAGGGCCAATCGGGATAAATCCTGCCTGGTCCGGAATTCATATCGATAGTTACACTGATAACCGTTCTAATATTATTGTGTCTACTAGTACTGTTTATGAGTCGGATGAATTAGGCAGTAAAGGATTTACTACATCTGTTGAGCTGTTGTGGAAACCAAGCCCTCAGATCGATCTGTCATTCTCACCCGCATGGGATTACGATTTTGAGGCAACTCAGTGGGTGGGTGATTTTGAGGATGAATTTGCAACAGCAACGTACAATAAGCGATATGTGTTTGCAGAACTTGAACAAAAAAGTATATCGGCAAATATCCGCTTGAACTGGACTTTTTCTCCGAGCTTGAGTTTGCAGCTCTTTATTCAGCCCCTCTTCGCCGTTGGCAGATATACCATGTATAAAGAACTTGCCAGACCATTATCAAAAGATTATAATGTTTACGGGCAAAATGAATCTGAAATTACTTATGATAGTGAGACAAATGAGTATACGGTTGATCCTGATGCAAACGGTCCTTCGGAATCGTTTAGTTTTGAAAATCCGGATTTTAATTTCAAATCCCTGAGAGGTAGTGCAGTACTTAGATGGGAATACATGCCCGGTTCCGTATTGTATTTTGTTTGGACGCACGATAAAGTTAATGAGGATAATCCGGGTGGTATGAACTTAAAGAGAGATTTTCGAAGTCTTTGGGCCTCTGAAGCAAATAATGTTTTCCTGGTTAAGTTTTCTTACTGGTTCGATATTTAGAAAATGTTGATAATTTTAGAAATATGGATTGAAACAATATTTAAGGATTTAACCGGTAAGAACTGATTGAAAAATTACAACCAAATGGAATAAAGAAGAAAGTAAAATGAAACACAAAATTACTCTGGTATTTATACTCGTATTAATTTTCAGCGGCTGTGCGGAAAAAAGTGAATCTGTTTCACTAAATGATTGTTACTTTGATTCTTCTCCACCGGGTGATACTGCCATTGTTTTCGCTCCAGGAATTGTTTCGACCGATCAACATGAACATAGCCGAATCACGTTTTCGAAAGACGGAACGGAAATGTTCTGGTCGGTAATACCGGTTAAATCAAATTATATAGAGACTGGTGGAAGACCATTCAAACCTGATGAACAAAATATTTGGCATTCAAAAATCATCAATAATGAATGGTCAAAACCTGTTATTTTGAACATTACAAAACCTTCCGGTTATAGCTCACCGGCTTTTAGTGTGAACGGAGATATATTTTACTTTAAGACACGCACATCTGATGCGGGTCCTAATATTGAACCTAAACCCGATCAGCTATGGAAAGTTACATATGATAGAGAAGAAGGGTGGGGTGCCCCGATTCAAGAAAATGAATTAATCAATATACAGGTTAAAAAAACTTTTATGTCATTTTGTTTTGCTGATAATAATAATCTCTATTTTGATTATGGTAGTCCCGATGAAACAGGGGAATGGTATTGGAATATATATTTTTCTGAGTTTAAGAATAGTAGATATCTTCCCCCGGTCAAACTTGAGAGCGGAATCAATGATGGTGAATTAAGTTGGTGCCCCTGGATTGCCCCTGATGAATCTTATTTAATATATTCCTCTCATCGAGATGGGGAGTATGGAAATGGTGATCTGTACATTAATTTTAAGGATGAGGAAGGGAATTGGTCTAATGCGATTAATATGGGTAAAAAAGTTAACACGAGTAAGCAAGAAAGATTTCCTTCTGTTTCACCGAATGGAAAATTCCTTTTCTTTGCTAAACACATACACGAAACTTTTAGCGATATTTTTTGGGTGGATGCAAAAATAATTGAAGAATTAAGGTCTTACAAATGATAATTTGGAGAGAATAATGAAAAAGATTTTCACGTATATAGTATTAATCACAATAGTTTTTATTCAATGTGCGGAGAAAAGTAAATTCCCGGAGCTAAAAGGCTCTTACCTTGGTCAAACTCCACCGGGAATGGTCCCGGAGTTATTCGCGCCCAATGTTATTTCTACTTCACTCTTTACAAGAGATCTAACAATGACACCAGATGGAGAAGAAATCTATTTTTCAGTATCAATGTTCGGATATAATTTAATTTACTTTACGAAACTTGTCGATGGGATATGGACTGAACCACAACCGGCCTCTTTCATTTCTAATTATGATTACATGTATTATGAACCACATATACTCTCTGACGGAATGAAAATGTTTTTTCTTTCAAATATGGTGGACCAGGACAGCGTTAATGGAGATGAGGATATATGGGTAGTTGATAGAATGGATGACAGCTGGGGAGAACCATATAACCTTGGAGAACCGGTTAACACGGAAGACGGCGAATTTTATCCATCAACTACAAAAAGCGGGACACTATATTTTACACGTCAAAAAGCTGGCGATCCTATCGGTTTTATCTATAGATCCAGGTTGGAAAATGGAAAGTATTCCACACCGGAGAAATTAGGGCCAAATGTTAACTGCGGATCAAATCGTTATAATGCATACGTAGATAGAGAAGAAAAATTTATTATTGTCCCGGCTGAAGGAATGGAAGATAGATATGGCAGAACGGATTATTATATAGTATTCCGTGATGATAATGACAATTGGAGTGAACCCATTAATATGGGTGGTGCTATAAATTCTATATCAGGTCGTGAATATTCTGCTTCTGTATCACCCGATGGTAAATATCTTTTCTTTATGTCTGGCAGAGGAAATTTTAACATCGATTTTAATGAGGAGCTCCCAGCATATTCAAAAATATTAGAGTTATTCAATAGTCCGCAGAATGGGAACTCAAATATTTTTTGGGTAGATGTAAAAGTTATTGATGATTTAAGACCGGGCAATTAGAAAAACTATAAGTAAATGATTCGGAAAATCAATGAGTAAAAAATTTTATCGAAATTCGCCAATATGAACTTAAGATATTAAAGGAGTATCAATATGAAATCTGCAGTATTATTTTTAATACTTATTAGCAGTAGTAATCTCATGTCTCAAAAAAATATTGGTGAGGATTACATCGATCTAACAAAAGTGAAAATGCAGGAAAATACAGATTTATTCCAAATAAAAACCATTGAGAATGAACAACTGCTAATCTTAGAGGGGAATCAGTATAATGAGGTACTAGATGATTTTACCGGAAAAAAAATTGACGATGTACGTGGTAAAGCTATATTAATTGGAGAACCACAGCATGATTATTCTATGATCGTTGATATGAAATTTATGGGGATTAATATGGATTTCCCGGGTGGTGGTTGGTTCGGATTTGTATTGAGAGCACAAGATTTGGAAAATTATGAGGTAATATGGTTTATGCCAGGAGGAACAGAATCTGACAATAATATTGCCTATGTACCGGTTGCACACAATGTTGTTCCCTGGTGGACTGAAGCTTATGGAAATCAAGAGAAAGGTAACTATCCCCTTCCTAAAGATGATTGGTTTACTGCAAGAGTAGATGTAACAGGTGATGAGTTTTCACTTTATGTCAATGATAAGTTTATATTAAACAAAAAAATGACGTATTATTTGACTTCCGGTACTCCCGGATTGTTTGTGGGCACAGCAACTGATGTCGCATTTCGCAGAATAAAAATTGAAGAAATAAAAAAATAATTTTCAAACATTGAGCTTGTTTTTGTTTTGCCAATAGTTTCTCCTGAGAGATAATTATGAAGAAAAAATATAAAATATACCAGGTAGATGCATTTACTACCGTGAAGTTTTACGGTAATCCAGCAGGTGTAGTATCGAATGCCGACGACCTGGCTGACCAAGAAATGCAGACTATCGCTAGAGAAATGAATAATTCAGAAACGGCATTTATATTATCTCCGGATGCAGACGATCACGATGTTAGAGTTCGCTTCTTTACACCCATAGTAGAAGTTCCTACTTGCGGTCATGCGACTATTGCTGCTCATTTTATCAGAGCGATAGAAAATAATTTACCATCCTGTACAGTAACCCACAAAATAGGAATTGGTGTTCTTCCGGTTGAAATTCAAAATGATAACGGTAAATACAAAATTATAATGACACAGGGTAAGGTTACAATATCGGAACCTTTTGATGACCAACTTAAAAACAAAGTTTTATCCGCAATGGGTCTTTTCACTGCAGATCTTGATGAACGATGTCCAATGCAAATTGTATCAACCGGAGCTGCAAAAGTGATTGTAGGATTAAAGTCAAAAGATAAGTTGAATTCTCTTCGCCCTGATTTGATGGAGCTGGTTGAAATAAGTAAAGAAATTAATTGCAATGGATATTTTACTTTTACGCTTGAATCAGATTCCGGGGAGGTTTTAACAAACGGCCGTATGTTTGCACCCGCAATTGGAATTGCTGAAGATCCTGTTACAGGTAACGGGAATGGTCCACTTGGTGCATACTTAGTTAAACATCGGTTAGTTGATTCCACAGATAGCTATTTTAAATTTAAAACCAAACAAGGTGAAGCAATGGGAAGACCTGGTTATGTTGATGTGGAAGTGGAATCACATGATGGTAATCCAACAAAAGTTAAAGTCGGGGGTAATGCTGTAATTGTATTTAAGACTGAGATAGAATTATAATTTCTGAAGAGTGTATTATTTGGTTGTGATACATCTGAGTCTTCTCCGTGTTACTGTGTGAAAGATTATTTCACAGAGATCCACGAAGGAGACACAGAGAAACACAGAGTTTTTAATTTATTCTTTATTCCATCCCGGCACTCTTCCCGGAGTCCATGGAGCACCATATTTTTCCATATCAGTTTCAAGATTCTTCAAATCAACTTCCATTATTTTTTTTGTTTGTGTTAGTAATTGCTCAAATGCGTTTGAAGCGTCCTGGAAACTTTTTCGTTGTGTTTGCGTTGGAGAGGAAGTTGTATTCCACATGCCCCAGGCGATTTCATCAAGTCTGTCATAGACAGTTAAAGGTCTTGGTTCATTTCGTTTTTTTATTGTTTCATCACTGAAGAGCTTTCTCAGTATTTCCTGAGATTCTCTCTTAATCCTTAATGCATCATTCATCAAACTGTTTGGAGCTTCAGGGGTTTGTTTTATTGCTGTTATTAGAATATCCATTTTACCGTTCAAATCTCTCGCAGCATTTAATACACCCTCTACCGCACGATTAAATTCCCAGAACTTTTTCTGAAATGCCACCAGTTCCGCACGATCTTTAGCCGGAAGAGTTGAATTATTGAGAACTTTAGCTTCAAACTTCTGCGGACCTGCGATTTCAGTAAGTACTCCGTTTTTCGACATAGACATAGTTACAAAATATTTTCCGGGCATCACGGGAGTGCCGCTTTCATTTTTATCCGTTACTTTCTTAATTGGATTTGTATGTGAGTATCTTAAATCCCAGGTTATCCTGTTAATTCCTGCTTTAACTCCTGTTTTAAGTTTTCGAACGACATTTCCATTTTCATCGGAGATTGTAAAAAGTAAGAAAGTTTTTTCTTCTGTATCCTCTGCACGAAGTTCATCCCAGCTTGGATAGTATACCGGTTTATCTTCTTTAATTAATTCTTTCTCTTTCTTTTGACGTATTTCTTTCAAAGACTGAGGAGCTTCTTTTATGTAGTAAGTGAAGGTTGCCCCGAAAGGTGGATTATCAGCTTTAAAATATGATGAGCCAACTCCGCTAAAAGTACCTCGTCGCTTTACAAACATTAGAGCATTTTTTACCGGGAATAAAATATTATCCTGAGTTTCCAAAGTATTATTATCTATATCTCTGAGCGGGGAATAATTATCTAACACATAAAAACCCCTTCCGAAAGTTCCAAGCACAAGATCATTTTCTCGTCTTTGAACATCCATATCACGTACAGCAATTGTTGGCAGGTTACCTTTTAATTGAATCCATTTTTTCCCGCCGTTGATTGTAAAATAAACGCCGTACTCGGTCCCAGCAAACAAGAGTTCAGGGTTCACATGATCCTGCTGGATTGAGTAAACAACATTCGGTTCTTTCAAATCACCTGAAATTGATTGCCACGATTTCCCGCGATCATTACTCTTTAAGATATACGATTTGTAATCAGATTTTTTATGATTATCAAATGCAGCATATACAGTATTGGCATCATGAAGAGATACAAAAAGACAACTCACATAAGTCATCTCTGGTATGCCGGGAAACTTTTCAATCTTTCTCCAGCTTTTACCACCATCTTCAGTAACCTGAATTAATCCATCATCGGTTCCAACATAAATTAATCCTTCAACTAATGGTGATTCACGAAGTGAAACAATGTTACCGTAAAATGAAGTTGAAGCATTTTTTGCTACCGCATCAACGCTCCAAACTTTGCCCATCACTTTAAGTTTGTTCCTGTCAATCTGTCTTGTAAGATCAGGGCTTACAGCTTCCCAGCTATTTCCTCTGTCTTCACTTTTAAAAAGAATATTGGCAGCAAAGTAAAGTCTTGTAAGTTTATGAGGACTTAATATTAAAGGCGAGTCCCAATTCCATCGTAATGGTTTTTCATTCAATCCCTCCTGGGGTTTTATACTGATAAATTCACCGCTCTTTTTATCATAGCGAACAAGACCGCCGTATTGATACTGGGCATATACAATGTTGGGGTCTACCGGATCTATTACAGATTCATATCCATCACCGCCCAGTGTTAGTACCCAATCTGCATTTACAATGCCTTCGTTATTTATTGTCTGTGATGGAACACCCATACTATTGTTGTCCTGCGTACCACCGTATACCCAGTAAAACGGTTCCGAATTATCAACGCTGACTCTGTAAAACTGTGTAATGGGGAGGTTGTTTTTAAATAACCATGTTTTAGCACCGTCGAATGTTTCATAAATTCCACCATCTCCACCAATTAGAAAGTGATCAGTATTTTCTGGATTTATCCAAAGCGCATGGTCGTCAACATGACGGGCTTCGTTTCCAATGTTTTTGAATGTGAATCCACCGTCGGTAGATACTTTTGATCTTGTATCGATCGAATAAATTTTATTCACATCTTTCGGATCGCAAAATATTTCGTTGTAATACTGCGCGCTGGTGGTTTTGTAAGGATTTGTTTTTTCCCAGGCAGCACCGCGATTTGTTGTTCTGAAAAATCCTCCTTTATCTCCGTGGGCTTCAATAATTGCAAAAACATAGTCGGGATTAACCGGTGAAATTGCTAAACCGATTCTTCCTAAATCTCCGCTTGGTAAGCCGGAAGTTAGTTTTGTCCAGTTCTTTCCCCCGTCTGTAGTTTTATGAATTGCTCCTTCCGGACCGCCATTAAGCAAAACCCAAACATGCCTTCTTCTCTGGTATGAGGCAGCATAAAGAACATCTGGATCTCTCGGATCCATAACTACATCTGTAACACCTGTATTTTCGCTTATATATAAAACCGAATCCCATGTTACGCCATAATCTGAAGATTTATATAACCCCCTTTGACCGCCCGGACCCCAGAGCGGACCCTGCGCCGCAACGTAAATAATTTTTGAATCTCTCGGATCGATCATAATTTTTGCTATATGTTCTGATTTTTTCAATCCGATATTTTTAAAACTTTTACCTCCGTCTTCCGATCGGTAGATTCCATCTCCCCAGGAAACACTTCGCTGGCTGTTATTCTCACCGGTGCCAACATAAACCACGTGAGGATTATTTGGATCGATTGTTACACAACCAATTGAATATGATCCGTAATTATCAAAAACCGGTTCCCAGGTTGTTCCTGAATTTGTTGTTTTCCAAACATTTCCTGAAGCAACTGCTACGTAAAACTCGTGAATGTTATCTGGATTGACAGCGAAATCAGTCACCCTGCCTGATGTTACAGCCGGACCAAGTGAGCGAAATTTTAAACCATCGAATGTTGATGTTTTATATGATGATTTATCCTTCTCTTCTTCTTTATCTTTTGTAAATGCGAAAGAAGGAATCAATAAAAAACTGATAAGTAAAACAGAAAATTTCTTTAACATGATGTTGTCCTGTTCATTTGAAAAATAAATGGAGTGCTAGAATAGAATATTGGCAGTATTGCATTACAAAATTTATAGAATATCAAATAAGAATTCAATTTCGTTATGATAAGTGGATTTTTGTCTTCTGCTTCAGTTATTTTAATTTTGGATGAAGATCTGAATATTATTAAGGAGATAGTAATGAATATCGAAAATTCGACATTTTTAATGACGGGTGGAACCGCGGGAATTGGAAAGGCAACAGCTAAAATACTTATTAATGAAGGAGGGAGAGTGGCAATTACCGGGCGCGATAAAGCTAAGCTGGATGCAGTTTCAAAAGAAATTGGTGCTTTTGCCATCCATGCTGATGCATCAATAAAGGAAGATGTAGATAAAACTTATGATCTTTTTATGAAAGAGTTTGAAAGGTTAGATTGCCTTATAAATAATGCCGGAATTGGAGGAGGCTGGGTAGAGATAACTGAACTTGATATGAAAGCATTTCATAAAGTTTATGATGTGAATGTATTCGGGGCTGCTATGATGGGAAGTAGAGCAGCTCAATTGTTTAAAAAACAGAATTACGGTAATATAGTAAATATTGCTTCGACAGCTGCTTTAAAAGGATATGCTAACGGAACCATTTATTCATCATCGAAATTTGCACTTAGGGGTATGACACAATGCTGGCAGGCCGATTTGAGGAAGTATAATGTAAGAGTGATTCTTGTTAATCCAAGTGAAGTAACCACTGCATTCGGGCATCCGCAAAGAATAGAAAGAGATGAAATACCGAATAAATTGCGAAGTGAAGAAATTGCACATACAGTAATCTCTACTTTGAAAATGGATGATAGAGGATTCATTCCAGAAGTTACTATTTGGGCTACCAATCCGTTCTAGTAATTAAAAATGAACAATTAACAATTTACAATTCTGATTATTATGAGTAATGTAAATAATAAATGGCTTGAATGGGCAAGGGAAATTCAACAACTAAGTCAAACGGGACTTGCGTTTGCAGAAACTGATTATGAGAAAGATCGTTATAAACGGTTGATTGAAATTGTTTCGGAGATGGTTGAACACCAAACTCAGCTGGAAAAAGAAACGGTGCAAAAAGTTTTGATGGAACACCCCGGTTATGCAACTCCTAAAATCGATATACGGGCAGCAGTGATAAAAGAAGGCAAGATTCTTCTTGTGCACGAAAGATCGGATGATAAATGGGCAATGCCCGGTGGATGGGCTGATGTTGGAGATATCCCATCTGAAGTTGCAATCAGGGAAACAAAGGAAGAGAGTGGTTACGATATAAAACCAGTAAAAGTAATAGGTGTATTTGATGCAAACCGGGCAGGAGGACAACTAGAATTTTTTCACGCATTTAAAATTGTTTTCTTATGTGATTTGATTGGAGGCGAAGCAACAACCAGTGATGAAACCCAGGATGTTGGATTCTTCAGTTTCGATAATCTTCCACCGCTCTCGCCTAACAGAACAAATGAATTACATATTAAGGAAATTGTATCACATCTTAAAAACAGCAACTCCCCTGTTTATTTTGATTGACTTAAATATTCAGGTAAATAAAAAAGGCAGGTAAAATCACCTGCCCTCAAATCATTAGTGCTTAATTAATTGAACAGGTTTATTCTTTTATAATCTCACCTACGTTAAACCTTATTCCTCCGAATAATCCTATAGATGTAAAGTCGGTTCCGAATTCATACATTGTGTATGCTAAACCAACTGTAAATGAAATCATATGTGACATTTGGTAAAATCCGGCCAGCGTTCCTCGTATAAATACATCGGATCCGCTTTCTTCATATGTGCCAAGGTCACTTTCTTCAGTCCAGTCCCAGAAATACGGGCCTATTTCAAAAATAAAAAATGGGACAAACATTCCGGGCTGATAAGGTTGGACATCGTGAATATCAGTTTCCCGCGAAGAGGTAATACTAGCCCAGGTGGGAGCCGAAGGTCCAAAATGTAAACTTAAACAAACATTTGTTTTGCCGGAACTTATGTCTACACTACCTTCACCAACTTGAGTTGTTTTAAAAGCATAATCTGTGCTTCCACTCCAAGCATTTCGACCTATGGAAAATCCAACTGCCATAAAGCGGAATATCTGGTAACGGGCATCAATGCCAATATAATATCCGGTTGATAAATCATAATAATCTGCATCATCTCCGCCTGGAAATAACGGACCTCCTAAAATTCCTACATTGACCCTGCTCCAAAAATCATCCTGTGGAGTTGCTTCGGAAGAGAAAATCACACAGCAAAGCAAAAGCAGAATAATAGCCTTCATATGAACCTCCTTGAACCTTTAAGTTAAGATGTGTATCTATATTTACAATATAACATTATTTACAAATCAAAAAAATGATTAATTAAAAAATATGACATCGCTTCTCGATTATCGTTTTGCCGGCGAAGGTTTATTTCTTTTGTTTGATGTTTCTCTTTCATGTTCATTGTTGATTCTAAATCTGTTTTCTTTTGCATTTTGTTCTATTTCACTCACATACCAGAATCTTTTATTTTTAAATTCCGGAGGTAAAGTCCCAATAATCCATCCCGGGTATGTTGTCTCAAGAAAGTAATATTTTTTACCATTATATTTTTTATAATCACCACGAGTTGATGTATTTATACCCAGCATTGCGTGCTTATAATGCTGACTCCAGAACATTGCACAGTCTATTCCCATGCGCTCCAGCAGCACGTAAAGTAAAATAGCTTTAGTATCACAATCACCAAACTGTTTTGCAATTGTTACAAGAGGGGCCATCAGATCGAGAGCCCCACCT
>JASFSF010000011.1:0-17645 GCA_050114555.1 Ignavibacteria bacterium | reverse complement strand
AACAAGCGACACACCGGCAGTGTTTATAACGCTAATAAGTGATGCATAGGGTGTAAAGTCTTCCGATTTGAATGTCCCTAAAATGTAGCTTATTGTAAAAACCAAACCGTAAATTATTATGCCTAATAAAATACTTGAAACTATTACCCTAGGGACTATTTTCTTTAAAGGGTGTTCAAGCCAGGTTTGTTTTTTAATTATTCCTTTAAATAAATGAGTAACGCCGATACCGGTTAGAGCGAAGAAGAAACCGAAAATTAGTTCTTTAGAGGATATCTCTTCGTAGGTTGAAATGACCAATAGATTTAATAAAACGAAAATTCCCCATCCAATAATCTGGCAAAGCCAGTAAAGACCTTTCCTGTTAAAATTTGCTTTGAATAAGGACATCTTTTTCATTTCAGTATTTGCATACTGATAATATAAGTTCTCAAATACCTGCATTAAATATAACCCTGGGCATAGTAAAACGAAACATGGAATATAAAATAAGCCAGACATTCGCCTGGCTTTTATAATGATACTATATAAAAATAATCTACTATTTATTCAAAAATTAGAGTTTTCTCTTAATGGCTATATAATATGATGTTCGGATTGACAGGCAGAAGATGAAATGAGAAGCCCACTGAAAAGTGAGCCTTAAAAATTAAAGCGTTAGAATATCGTTATAAATTATGAAAGCCATAAGCAGCAGTAATATAACAAGTCCTGCATTCTGGATTGCGATCTTTATTTTTACAGGAATTTCTTTTTGGATTATTCCTTCGATTATAATAATTATCAGATGCCCACCATCTAATACCGGGAAGGGCATGATGTTAAGTATTGCAAGACTTAAGCTTAATAATGCAAGAAAATATAAGAAACTTGATATACCGCTGTCGGCAGATTTAGCCGCATATTTAGCTATTTTTACAGGCCCTCCAAATGCTTTCCCAAATTCAATTGTACCGGTGAATACTTTGCCCAGCATGCTAAAAGTAAGATCGGTCATTTTAACAATGTCCAGCCAGCCTTGGTAAAACGACTCAAAGAATCCATAAGTTCTAAAATACGATTCGCCAACAAAGCCCGAAGTAATTGCAATCCCGATCATTCCATCTCCACCAGGTGTAACTGCAAGTGAGAGAGTATCTTTACCTCTTTGCACTATCATTGGTAATTCAATTCCGGCATTCCCCTGTATTATATCAGTAGATTGAGCACTCGAGAATACGGGAATGTTTTTAACTTCAAGAAGAATATCATGCGTTTGTAGTCCTGCTAACATTGCCGGGGAATTTTCTTTTACTTCCAGCACGACCGGTCTGGTTCCATCGGGAAGAAGAAACATAATCTGGTTTTCATCTTCCGGAATTGCTGATCGAGGTACATATATAGTCTGTTTTTTACCATCTCTTATGATATGTACATTTACATTCTCACCAAGAGTGTTTATGAATAGTTCGCTTCGAACTTCTTCCCAATAATTAACGTTGGTTCTGTTGATTGCAATTATTTTGTCGTCGTTCTGAAATCCGAGTGAGTCGGCAATACTTCCCTCTTCCACATAAGAAATTGTTGTTGTGTTAGTAACCGGTTTCCCGTTAAAGAAGTTTCCGCCCCAGAATACAATCCAGGCAAGCAATAGATTCATAAGCACACCGGCTGTAATCACGAGAATTTTTTGCCATGTTGGTTTCGAACGGAATTCGTATGGCTGAGGTTCGGAGTCTGAAAATTTTGTATCAAAACTTTCATCAATCATACCGGCTATTTTAACATAGCCACCTAAAGGAAGTAATGACAACCTGTAATCTGTATTTCCTTCTCCATCAAAATCTTTTGGTAATTCACCGAAACTGAAACCTGATTTTTTATTGAAACCGAGTAGTCTTTTACCAAAGCCAATTGCAAAAACGTCAACACGCATTTTGCATAGCTTGGCAGCAGCAAAGTGTCCGAATTCATGAATGAATACCAAAATTCCGATAGTTATTGCAAAATAAATGATATAGTCCATCTAAGAGTAAATCCTTCTAGTTTAATGTTCTGACAAATTCTCTTGTGGCTGAATCACACTCAAAAATCGTGTCAAGATTTGGTGAGTGATGATTTCCTAATTTATTCAGTGCCTTTTCAATTATTACCGGGATTCGGGAAAATTTTATTTCCCGCTTCAAGAATTTTTCTACGGCAATTTCGTTAGCTGCATTCAATATGCATGGTGCAGTACCGCCGGCTTGTATCACATCAAACGCTATTTTCAGGCATTCAAACTTATCAAAATCCGGTTCATAAAAATTCAACTTCCCGATTGAAGGTATATCTGTTCTTTCAAAATCATTCTCAAGTCTTTCGGGATAAGAAAGAGCATATTGTATCGGCAGTTTCATATCAGGTAAACCTAACTGTGCTTTTATCGATCCATCCCGGAATTGCACCATTGAATGAATTATCGATTCCGGGTGAATTACAACTTCAATCTTATCGGGGTTTATACCAAATAACCATCTCGCTTCAATCACTTCCAGACCTTTATTCATCATCGAAGCCGAATCAATTGTTATTTTATTTCCCATTTTCCAGTTGGGATGATTAAGAGCCTCGTCAACAGTTGCTTCTTCAAAAAACGATTTATCTTTATGCAAAAATGGCCCTCCCGATGCAGTTAAAATCAGTTTTTCTACCTCTTTGACATTTTCGCCCACAAGACATTGATATATTGCACTGTGTTCAGAATCGACCGGAATAATTTCAGCTCCATGCTCATGGCAAAGATGGTTTACAACCTCACCGGCTACAACCAGAGTTTCCTTATTTGCAAGAGCGATTCTTTTACCACGCTTAACAGCCTCAATCGTTGGTGCCAATCCAGCGTATCCCACCATTGCACCAACAAAAATATCATACTCCGCTTGTGATGCTGCTTTTATCAATCCGTTTTTACCTGAAAGCAATTTGCAGCCATGTGGAATCTCACCCTTTAATTTTTCTGCTGTTGATTCATCCTTTACTGCAACAATAACTGGTTTGAACTCCTGTATCTGCTCAAGAAGGAGGTTGGTGTTTGTGTTTACGGTAAGTGCAGTTACTCGAAATCTTTCAGGAAATTTCCTGATAACATTGAGTGTGTTTACACCTATTGAACCTGATGAGCCTAATACAAACACATTTTTCATCTGCCCAAAAATTCTTGCTTCCCGGTAAAAATCATTAAATAAAAAAATCTTCTAAAAACGTGTAAATGTAAAAAAGTAACTTCTCTAATACAATGTAGATTAGATAGGAAGCGATTATTAATGATAAATTTTAATTGTTTGAAATAAGAATAGACCTATTCCCGGCTAATAAATCTTTATTTTCTTTAGATTTTCAAAGGTAGAATCAGAATACCAGATATCAACAAAATTCTGAATGGATTGCTTTTCTCTCTTTCGCATTTCTTCTGCTATCGGTGCCCGAAGCAATAATTTAAGACTCGCAAACGTTTCTGTTAGTTTATTCCCCAAATTCAGAGCAATAGATTCTGTGTCTTCAACTAATTTTTCATTCGTTGTTATCTTATCGATCAAACCAATGTTAAACGCGTCTTGTGCATTATACATATCACCTGAATAGAGGATTTCGGTTGCATTTTTACTCCCAACACAGAATCGGAGCATTTCAGTACTCCCGGAAAAGATAGATGCACCGAAGGTAATCTCATTTAAGGAAATTTTAGCTTTTCTTTCAACCATAAATCTTTTGTCGCAAGCTAATGCTAGCATACAACCACCGGCTATTGCATGACCATTAATCGCCGCAATAATCGGTTTGGGATATGTGAACATATAAGTATAAAGTTCTGTAAATCCCTTAAGAAACTTTGTAAAATTCTCTTTCGAATATGTTAGTAACTGAGGTATGTCAAATCCAAAAGAAAAGAAACTATTTGATCCTGTTAAAATTAATGCTTTTGTGTCCGAATCCTTTTCAAGTTCCTTAAATGCATCATGTAACTGCTTAACCACTTCATCGTTTAATGCGTTTACTTTATTCCTGGTAAGCGTTAAAGTTGCTGTTCCACTGCTTTTTGATACACTTACAAAATCCATTTTAATCTCCCTTAATTTCCTGGTGAAAAATAAAAACCTAATAAAATTCAGATATTTTAATATTATTAATCTACACGAGAATACATAGAGCCAATTTAAAAACAAATCAACTTGGCCGGATAATAATTAATTCAGGATTACTAAATATATTTATTCATATTTGATTAATTTAACTCTATTGAATTTTACTTCTTCCTTAAAAATATTTTTAAAAGGGATAAAAATGATAACGCGATTATTATTATCAGTTACTTTTCTGCTAACCATTTCCAGTCTCACCAGATCACAAAATCAGGAAGAAATTAATACAACTCTCGAATCACTAAAAAAATTTAATGAAGGACTTGAACACAGACTTGATATGCTTGAAAAAGAAATCGATGATGTTTTGTGGTTTCATAAACTGGGCGACGTAGCGTTTATTGACAAAGTGCGTCTAACAGGACCTCCTTTATGGAAAGAAAAAAATCCAACTGCTATGGATGCTGGAAATCCTGTAAAGTTCTGGGCATATATTTTTATTCCTAAAGAAATCGATCCCGGTAAAAAATATCCTTTAATGGTTTTCCCGCATGGGGGTGTGCACAGTAACTTTTCGACTTATTATACTCATGTTGTTAAAGAATTAATTGCGCAACAATATATAGTAATTGCGGCCGACTACCGAGGCAGTACGGGTTATGGGAAAGGTCATTATGAAAAAATAGATTACGGCGGACTGGAAGTGGAAGATGTGGATGCAAGCAGACAGTTTATGATAGACAACTACGATTTTGTCGATGAGAACCGTGTAGGAATTATGGGCTGGAGTCATGGCGGTCTGATTACCTTAATGAATATATTCAACCATCCTGAAAATTATAAAGTTGCCTTTGCCGGTGTACCTGTCAGCGATCTTATTTCACGGATGGGTTATACAGATCAAAATTACAGGGATCTATACGAAGCTGATTATCACATAGGTCAAACTGCGCAGGATAATGTTGAGGAATACAGAAGACGTTCGCCAATCTGGCACGCAGACAAGCTTCAGACTCCTCTATTAATTCATACAAACACAAACGATGCAGATGTAAATGTTCTGGAAGTTGAACTGCTTATTAATGCGCTTAAAGCTGCCGGTAAAACTTTTGAGTATGAAATATTCCAGGATCTTCCCGGGGGACATTCATTCGACAGGCTGGATAATAAAAAGGCAAGAGAGCTGCGAGTTAGAATATATAAGTTTCTTGCAAAGAAACTTTCTCCACCAAACCCAATTACAAGTATGCAGGATATTAATAATGCTGCGTATCTTAAATAAACCGGCTGATTGAACAGTTTGAAAATTAAGGGGCTGGGACTATTCATATGTATATCATATAGGGACTTATCTCAAAAAGGAGTATCAAAATGATACATCTCAATTCTTAATGCACAATAATATTGCCCAAATAAGAACATACTGAAAAAGCATAATTTTTGATAGAAAACGGTATTAAACGAATATTTTGTTCGTATCAATATCAGTTGCCGGAGCCGTACTATCTTTTATTCATCCGGGCTTTTATTGCAATGCTGAGCTATTTAACAGAAAGTGTCATTTAAATTTACTAAGCTAAATTGGCTTATAGTGCTGGACATGGTTCGTAAAAAGAACTATAGTCCTGCGAATTTTTTGCTATGAAAATTAACTAACTATTAAAAACTATTTTGCGAGGGCAAAATGAAAAATAAAATTACATTTCTTTTTATTTTCTTCATTGCATTATGCTTTGGTGCTTTAGAAGTCTCTGCGAAAGTAACTGGTGTAAGCGTTGCTTACAATTCCGGTCAAGTTCTTAATGGTGTTGGTGGTTCTATTACATACATAGTAACAATCTCGAGTAATAATAGTAGCGGTGATCCTACACTAAGTATGACTGGTGTTTCGATTCCGAGCGGTGCAACTGCCGTATTTAGCGATGGCTCCTTTTCAGTTTCAAGCAACGTTGTTCACATAACTTCAGGATCTGGCACTGTAACTCTTACAATTACCGATGATGGTACTAGTCCTGTGGGAAAAACCTCTGGTATAACCGTTACCTGTACTTCAACCCCCAATGACATAGAATCAAATGCATTTGACTATGAAGTACAGGAGAACGTTCCGGTAGAACTAACATCTTTTTCTGCAGACATTTCCAGCGGTAATGTTATTCTTAAGTGGAATACTGCAACAGAAGTAAATAACTATGGATTTGAAGTTCATCGTTCTGTAAAAACTGATGACTGGGAAGTGCTCGGTTTTGTTGAGGGCTATGGCAACAGCAACTCTCCAAAGAATTACAGCTTCACAGATGATAAATTAAATGCTTCCGGAAAATACTTATACAGACTAAAGCAGATAGATAATGATGGAACCTATGAGTTCTTCGGGCCACTGGAAATCGATTTGGTTTTACAATTAGCGATGGGTTTAAGTCAAAACTATCCTAACCCGTTCAATCCCACAACAACGATAAGCTTCAGTTTACCGGAAGCCGGCAACATATCTTTAAAGATATTTAATTCATTGGGCGAAGAGGTTGCGACACTTGTAAACGGATACACAGAATCAGGTGTACATACAGTTAACTTTAACGCTGATAACCTTCCAAGTGGCTTATACATTTACGAGCTGAATACAAATGAAGTATCATTAACAAGGAAGATGTTGTATTTGAAATAGCGAATCTTTGTTAAATATTACCGTTAAAAAAACAACCTAACGGTATAGATAAACAAAAAATTAAGGCTGTCTGAAAAGGCAGCCTTTTTTATCTGCCGCTATTATATATTTCAGAAATTTCTCAAAACTTGAATATTTCTTATTGTCATTCCCACGGAAGTGGGAATCCATTATCTTCACATTAAGGTCCTACTATTCCCAAACGTAAAAAACATACCCTCTAAAAGGTAATAATTACCTAAAAAAAGTCTCATTTCGATAAAAAATCCATATTTATTTAGAAAATGAATGCTGCCTAATGGTCTGCAATTGGAAAATCACTTTTGCAATAAGATCATTTAACGGGAATCAATAGTGATCAGGTTTTTAAGATATTTCATTCTTGTTATACAAATAAGTTCTATAATTTTTGCTCAACAGATCGATAAAGTATTAGTTTCAGGTTTTGGTGGTCAGCACGATCTTGATGTGAAAACTGCTTTTATGATTGGCTACGCCAGCTATAATTCCACTCCATTTACCGGGGAAATAATTTTATACTCATATAGTCTTGAAGCGAGCTTTGAATATGCAGAAGCCAATGGTTATGATGTAATCATTCGTTCAACTACTGCACTCCCAACAGGTTTATACCTCGCACCAAATTATCCTTCGGTAGAACTTGTTATGCCCGCAGGCAGCAATTCATATATTCATAAATTTTCCGGAGATGTAATTGGTTCCCCTGTTGTTATTACCGGGGCGGGAGTGGACAGCAATCAAACCGCTTACGAACTTGAGTTTTATTCGATCGATCCAATCACAGCAAATAGCTATTCAAGTTTTTCTAACGGGTATATTGCAGGTCAGTTAGCATTTATTGCCAATACACTTAACTGCAGTTTTGACTCTGCCCGTGTTCTTGCACGAGATAATGGATCAGAAAATGGCGACTGGGATTTTTATAATGGTTTTGGTGAAATCCAGACAACGGATATTATTGCAGGTGCGCTACCGGTTGAATTAACTTCGTTCACATCAGAAATAATTGGAGGGAATATTTATCTTAGATGGCAGACGGCTACAGAAGTAAATAATTATGGATTTGAGGTTCAGAAATCGGAAGTCGGAAGTAAGGAGTCAGAATGGATTGATATTGGATTTGTTGAAGGAAATGGAAACAGCAATTCAATAAAAGAATATAGTTTTATTGATAGAGAATTCAACTCCGGAGGAACCTACTATTATCGGTTAAAACAAATTGATAATGACGGCACTTATGAATACTCGCAGGTGATTGAAGTTGATTTCAACATTTTGGCAAATATGGAATTATTGCAGAACTATCCCAATCCTTTCAATCCTTCAACAACGATTACTTTTTCTTTATCAGTTTCGGAGTTTGTAACTCTTAAGATCTTTAACATCATGGGAGAAGAGGTTAGAGTTCTGGTTGATGAAAATTTGGCTTCGGGAAATCATCAAGTTGAATTTGATGCACGGGGATTAGCAAGCGGTATTTATATATACCAATTAAGTTCAGATAGTTTCATTCTATCAAAGAAAATGCAATATTTGAAATAGCATTTCAGAAAAAGACTGAAATGTTAATGCTAAGGATTAAATTAATTTGATTCTATCTTATCCTCTGTTGCAAAATATATCCACCAATTAATTACATTCTCTCCATAAAGATATTTTACCACTCTAAATACATTTCTCTTCTCTATCCTTTTAATTGAAAATATTATTTAAGCGCCTGCTTGTTAATGAGATAGAATAGATTATAAAGTAGCCAAATCAAAACTATTTGCAACATCAATTGAATTGTTTGTCAATGATTGCTATATTTGAACAGTACCAAATCAGAGGAGACACGCTATGAATAATTATAAATCGGTTTGTATTTCACTCCTTTCTATCTTTATCCTCTCTTTTTTAAATACAACAGCACAAGTGAAAGCCGGTGGAGAGGCGCTGGGGACAAAATCATATGATGATTATGAAACACCAGAATTTTGCGGTGAATCTTGTCATAATGATTTTTATCAGCAATGGAAGCAGGCTATGATGTCACAATCCTATACTCACAAGTGGGATGAAGTAGAATACTTCAAACTGGCTGTGCCTCATGCCGAACGGGATGAGATGGTAGCTGAAGTAAAAGCCGGATGCAATGGTTGTCATGCACCGGTATCGTTTCTTGCCGGCGATATTCCACCGCCATTACCGGAAATGAATTCAAGAGCAAATGAATCCGTCTCATGCGATCTTTGTCATACCATAACCGGCTTTAAGGGGGAGGTACCATATAATTTTAATTTTATTTCCAGTCCGGGAGATATAAAATACGGACCAAGAGAGAATGCAGATTCACCTGAACATGAAACGGCAAAATCCGATTTTCTTTCAACCGCTGAATTCTGTGGAACTTGCCATAACGAAAAAAGCCCTTACGGTGCGTGGGTTAAGTCAACCCATCTTGAATGGCAGGAAGGGCCATATTCCGAGCAGGGTGTAAATTGTCAAACCTGTCATATGCCAAAAGCCCATGGATTTACATCAGAAATGGAAACTGAATATCCGGATGCCAGGCAGCATTTGTTTCATGGTGCTCACGATCCTGGTAAAGTAAGAGGAACAATTGAGTTGAGAATTCATGCTGATATAGATGAAGCAAAACCCGGTGAATCTATCAAGTTTACAGTCGCACTATTTAATCAGAAGGCGGGACATAAATTTCCTACAGGTTCTGTTGAAGATCGCATTGTATGGATGCATGTTGAAGCAACCGATGCGGATGGCAATGTTTATCATCTTCCTGTAGATAAAAAAGGATTTGAAGGTGAAGAGTACACAATTTCGATTAATGCACTTGCTTACCAGGATATGGGAATAGCTCTGGATGATCCTGATTTTCCGGGAGTTCAGAGAGATGGTGTTCCGTTGGGCGACAGGATTTTCAGAATGCCCTATTTTGATCCGCAGGAGAGAATGACAATTCAGCAATGGAATACTGCATCACTCGGTGTTGATTACAGAATTGGTCCACTTGAAACAAAGCTTGAAACCTTTACTTTCGATCTGCCAAAAGAAATTGCACCCGGCACACTTACCGTCAACGCAGTTTTAAATTTCCAAAAATTAGTTGGCCCGGTTGCTGAGTTTTTAGACGTGAAAGAAGAATCTGAAATTATGGTCGTAAATGATCATTATACGACAGTTGAAATTTTACAATAATTTTAGTTCTTTGAAATAAATCCTTGTAATTTTATTAAGGAGAGACAATAATATTGATCTCTCCTTTTTAAATATGGGAGCATTAACAGGCAAGTAATAAATGCATATATTGTGGGGGATATTTTTATTTGCTCAAACGGATTGCAATATGACTGACACAAAAAAGGATTTTACTTATTCTACCTCACCTGAACCGCATAAAGCCAGAACAAAAGATTTACTCGCAAAACATCCTGAAGTAAGAAAACTTATAGGCAGAAATCCTTCTAGTTTTTTACTTATAATTTTTGTTGTTTCACTACAGTTAGCTATTGCAATTCTTTTATCCGGTCAGGCATGGTGGCTGGCACTCATTATCGCTTTCCTTATTGGAGCTTTCGCCAATCACGCTTGCTTTGTATTAATTCATGAAGCAGCACATAATTTAATATTCAGGAAAAAGGCTCTTAATTATATTTCAGGTATCGTTGCAGATATCCCGAATGTAATCCCCAGCTCAGTTTCATTCAGGGGTTATCACCTTAAACATCATTCGTACCAGGGAGATTATTATCGTGATGCTGATCTTGCCAGCAGGTGGGAAGCAAAGCTCATTGGTAATTCAATATTTGGAAAGTTTATCTGGGAATTATTTTTTCCGTTCTTCCAGGGTTTCCGCCCCTTGAGATTAAAAGGGATCGAGTTTCTTAACTTATGGACTATAGTAAACTGGATTGTAATATTCGGAATTGATATACTCATAATTATTTATTTTGGTCCGGTTTCAATTCTATATCTTGTTTTCTCATTTTTCTTTTCGATTGGATTTCACCCATTAGGAGCACGCTGGATACAGGAACATTATCTTGTAGCAACGCCGCAGGAAACTTACAGTTATTATGGTCCTCTTAATACCCTGGCATTAAATGTTGGATTTCATAACGAACATCATGACTTGCAGTCAGTACCGTGGAATAATTTACCTAAACTTAAAAAGACTGCACCAGAATTTTATGAAAACCTGGTTTATCATAGATCGTGGTTTAAACTTTGGCTGAAATTTTTGTTTAATCCAAATCTTTCTCTGTATTCGCGCATTGTTAGATAAAGTGAATAGAGATTGCAAAGGGAAAAAGTATAGGTTAATGATTTTATGGTAAAAAATGAATATTCATGCATTAACTGTGATTTAGGAATTGAAACTGATTCAGAATTTTGTCCAAGATGTGGAATCCTCTTTGTCAATAATGTCTTTTGCATTATTCATACTGATGCTAAAGCAACCGGAGTTTGTGTTATCTGTACAGAACCATATTGCAATCTTTGCGTGAACAATGATAAAAAAGTGTTCTTGTGCAGTTCGCATAATGGTTATGAAATATATGAAGGGATGGCCAAAGTAATAGGAACTTCTGACGAAGTAAAGATTCAGCACTTTAAAAGTATTCTTGAGGAAAGCGGATTGCACCCATATGTATATTCCAGAAAATCTTCACCAATGCATCTGGGCGGAACGGATTATTCACTATTCAGAGCATCGGGTGATTTTAACGGACATATAATTAATGAAATAAAATTAATGGTTCCCTGTGGCGAAGTACTGGAAGCAAAAAAGTTGATCGCAGAAATTGAAAATCAAAACAGTTAGGATATTTATGAAAGAGAATAAAATAAACTGCCAGCATGCTTGTAAAAATACTTGTGAAGCGTTGGAAGTAGCTGTTACACTTGAAGAAGATATAGCTTTGCTATATAAAAGTGTCGTCGATGATTGCAGTATTCCCGGCATATCAGAATTAATGAACAGGATGATAGAGAAAACAAACAATACTATTGCCGAGCTTAATCAAAAACTTGATGAAATTAAATCTACCAGCGGAATAATTGATGATATTGAGGAGAAATACGATAAGGATTAGCTGTGATTGAATTAACAATTAATAATTCAGTAGTTAGGCTTGACGTACAATTAAATAATCCCACCTCATTGTTAATTCTTAATTGTGAATTGCTCAGCTTAAGTTTTTTGTTTCTTCTTGGTGGCGGCGGGGAATAAAATGTTATTTAATATTAAACGATATCCGGGTGAATTTTTGTACAGATTAAGATCCGTCGGGGGATCGCCAACTGCATGTTGATAATCTTCGGGATCGTGACCGCCATAAAAAGTAAATGTGCCCCTTCCAAAATTTCCGTGAATATATTTTACCTGGTCAGTACCTTCCCTCTCTGCAAGAATGATTAAAGATTTTTTCAGTCTGTTTCTTCTGAACATTGTGGTCTGCCCCATAAACCCACGTATTACATTTACATGATCCTGAGTCAGCATTGTTGGTACCGGATCATACTTGGCGGAGAATTCGAAAAGTGTGAAATAATCGTTTTCAAAATTACCTACTTCAACCGGCTGAATATCAATATCGCTGTATTCATAAACGTACGGATTCATTTCAAGGATAAAATCTGTGAATGCAAGTGAGTTATCATAATCTATTTTATTTTGCGCATCCGGATCTGCAGCATCGCCATCAAACATTTGTGCTGCAATATCCACATCGAGTGCAGACAAAGAGATATCGTAACTGTCCGTTGCCGAACACATTGCGAAAAGGAATCCTCCATTTCCAACATAATTTTTTATCGTCAATACAACATCTTTCAGCATATCCGGTACTTTTTTATAACCGTTTCGTTTTGCATCCTGCTCATACTGAACTTGCTGATCTATATACCACTGAGCATTACTGAAGCTTGCATAAAACTTTCCATATTGCCCGGTAAAATCTTCATGATGTAAATGAAGCCAATCGTAATTGTCAAGATCACCTCTTAAAATTTCATCGTTCCATATTTTATCATAAGGAACGTTTGCATATTCCAACACCAATGTTACGGCGTCATCCCATGGTTGAAATCCGGGTGGAACGTAAACAGCTATCCTGGGCGCTTTCTCTAACCGAATTACATCCATATTGTTTTCATCGCTTTGAACAAATGAATAAATCTCAGTTGTCTCGGACAAAGAGATGGATTCGAATGCTACTCCCTCAAGTCTGCATTCTGCCGCGATACGTTCATCATAGTCAATCAGGAATGATCCTCCCCGGTAGTTCAGTAACCAATCGGCTTTGTAACCTTTTGTTAAAGATCTGAATGTAATTCCGTAGGCTTTTAAATGATCTGTTTGAGCAAAATCCATGAAAATTAAGAGTTTTGATTGAGAGAGAGAGGCAAAACTTATAGATAATGCTATTAGAATTATTTGTAGGAAGAAATTTACCATATAAAAACAGGGCGACTCAGCGAGTCGCCCCTACGACACGAAATAAATTATTTACGCTGATTTTTTATCTGATTTTAAAAAGAGAGGTTCTTTGTTGTCGAGAACTACATCTTTTGTAATAATTACCTTGTTTATGTTTTTCTTCTGGGGAAGATCATACATTATATCAAGCATAAATTCTTCAACTATCGATCTGAGTGCGCGTGCACCTGTTTTTCTTTCCATTGCTTTCTGAACGATAGCATCAATAGAAAACGGATCGAACTCGAGTTCAATGTCATCCATCATCAGCAACTTTTTATATTGTTTTAAAATGGCATTCTTCGGATCTGTCAATATGCTTTTCATAGCTTCTTCAGAAAGCGAATGAAGAGGTGCCATAACAGGAATACGGCCAATCATTTCAGGAATTAATCCATACTTTAATAAATCTTCCGGTTGAATATGTAGCATTAATTCATCATCGGATTCATTAGCTTTTAAATCCGATGAAAAGCCCATCTTATTTTTATTTACTCTCGTCGCGATGATTTTATCCATTCCGGCAAAAGCTCCACCCAGAATAAATAATATATTTTTCGTATCCAGGTTTATAAGATTTTGCTCGGGATGTTTTCTTCCACCTTTCGGGGGAATACCCGCTACTGTTCCTTCAAGTATTTTTAAAAGTGCTTGTTGAACTCCTTCACCGGATACATCTCTTGTGATGGATGTGCTCTCACTTTTTCTTGCTATTTTATCTATCTCATCTATGTAAACAATCCCTTTTTGAGCTTTCTCGAGGTTGTAATCTGCCGCTTGCAGCAAATGAACTAAAACCGTTTCGACATCGTCGCCGACATACCCGGCTTCTGTAAGAGTTGTAGCATCAGCAATTGCAAACGGAACGTCGAGTACTTTCGCTAATGTTTGAGCTAACAAAGTTTTACCGACACCGGATGGTCCAATTAATAAAATATTGCTTTTCTCTATCTCAACATCGTCAAGCTCGAAAAATGAAGAACGGGAATTAATTCTTTTGTAATGATTATATACAGCAACCGAAAGTATTCTTTTAGCTCTTTCCTGTCCGATTACATAATCATCCAGAGCTTTTTTGATAAATGTGGGCGTTCGTTTTTCCTTATCAACGGTCTTCGTGTTTTTATAAGCCGCCAGGTTGTTCTTTAATATATCGATACTACTTGAGATGCAGATATCACAGATGTATACATCAGGGCCGGCGATCATACTGCCGACTTCACTGCCGTCTCTTCCGCAAAATGAACATTTAACTATTTTTTGATCCAGTTTTTTAGACATAATCTCAATCCTAACTAATTTTGTCCCTCAGTTTTAATATTTGAGCCCTCGCTTCATCAATGTAAATAGATGATGGGAATTTAGCAAGAAGTTCTTCATACATTTCTATGGCTTTGATATTATCTCCAATGCCATATTGGAACAATTCAGCCAGCAAATATAAAGCTTTATCGGCATATATATTTTTTTCACCTTCGGCTACTATCTCATTTAAACATTTGATCGATTCATCGTAATTATCAAGTGCAAGGTACATTCCGGCTAACCTTAAGCTGGCAATGGAATGAAAAATGAATGCATGCGGGGTTTGAGCAAGCTGATTATATTTTTCAGCAGCTTCAAAATATTTCTTTTGTTCTGTTAAAAATTCTGCCTCGGCGAATATTTTTAAATTTGCCGAGTCATTCCTGGAAGTGTTCAATAAAAGTGATAATTCGAGGGCGTCATTTGCACTGTTATCTTTCAGGTTTGTTAATATCTCGGAAAGAAGTTTTCGGGACTGTTCAATCTTTCCCTGGAAAAGACTAATTCTGGCAAGTTTAAATTTAGCATTGTTCCTTATGTGCTGGTCGGCTTTGACAAAGACTGTTATTTGCAGGTAGTTTTTTTCAGCCCCGGTCAAATCACCACCAATCAGTGATAATTCTCCAAGACCTTCATAAGCACCGGCCATGCTTGAAGTGAGTATGCCCTGTTTTAGCACTTTGTTAAAATAATCTTCGGCATTCTTAAAGTCTTTAAGCAGGTATAGATTAATCATACCAATTCTGAGCATTGCTTCACTGGTAGTTTCCGATCTTTTATACATATCAATTACATCTGAAAAAGCAGTTATTACTTTATTAACTTGCTCGCTGTAAAATGGTTTAGCATTAAAATACGGTTTCCATATTGGAATCTGTTTTGAATATTCCTGCATCAGTAATGCTTCCAGAGTTTTTGCATATCCAAGTTGTGAAGCCGGAATGAGTGAGGAATCCGGGAATAAATTAATTATGGATTGATAAACATCTTTAGCAACATCATACTCACCCTCACGATAGAGATAAGATGCATAACGGAATAACTCTGCACCGTTGTTTTTGCGCTGCTTGTCTATCTCAGCATACAGTTCGTAAGCTTTATCAAAATCTTTATTAGCTGTCGACAATCTGGCAAGAAGATATGAAATACTTAAATTCTCGTCGTCAAGGTATTCTTCAACTACGGAGATAGCTGCTTGAAGTGCATCGGGTTTTTGTGCATCTGCCAGAATCTTTGTCTCTACTTTAGGGAGAAGTGACGGATCAAGCTTTAATATAGAGCAATACTCTTCAGTTGATTTGCGATATTGCATTGTAAGGGAATATAATCTTGCCAGGTCAAAAGAGAAGATAATCTGGTCGTTAGAAAATTCTTTGCCTCTTTTGTAAATATCTATCGCTTTTTCAAATGCTCTTCTTTCAACAGCATATGCTGCAATTATCCTGTAAGACAATGCATTTCCGGATGCATATTGAAGCGATTCCTCCCAGACTGAAAAGGCTTTCTCTTCATTACCCATCATGTAATATGTAGAGCCGAGTAGTCCGTAAAGATTAATTTCTTCCGGTCTTCTTTTAATTACGCTCTCAATCAGATTTACGGATGCCGCATAATTTTTCGTCTGAATATAAATACGATTCAACGATTCGAAATAGAAATTATTGGCAGGGACAAGCCGGATTAATTCCTGGTAAAGCTCAGCAGCTTTTTTTAGATCACCTGCATTTAAATAACTTTCGGCCAGCCTGGTTTTTGTTTGAATCTCTAAATTATTTTGGGCTGATACTATATGAGTACAAAGAAATATTAATAAGATTATTAGGAATTGCATATTTCAAAAATAGTAATTATAGGCGTGCAGTCAAGGGGAAATGATTGTTGGGGAATAATCCTCAACATCCGGATTGATTTTTATCCATCTGTAAATAGATATCCGGCACCACGGATACTTTTCAGGTAAACGGGATTTGAAGGGTCCTTCTCAAAATATTTTCTCAATCTTACAATAAAATTATCGACAGTTCGTGTTTCAATTTCAGGATTCAAATGCCATACTTTTTCCAGAAGTTCACCCCTGGAGACTATTTTATCTTTCTTATCGATAAGGTATTTCATAACCATTGCTTCGTGATGGGTAAGTTTGAATTCATTATCCCTATTCTTGCATAATAGATTCTCAAAATTAATTTCGTTTTCACCGAAATTATAAACTGGTTGAATCTGTGAAACTTTTCTGTACCATTCTTTTCGTTTAAGCATTCCTTTAACACGAAGCAGGAGTTCTTCTAAGTGAAATGGCTTGGTAAGATAATCATCTGCTCCGATTTCAAGGCCTTTTATTTTGTCTGTACGCGCTGTTCTAGCTGTTAACATTAGAATGGGAAGCTGCGGATGAGTTTTTCTAATTTCTTCAGCTAATTCAAAACCATCGATATACGGCAGCATTATATCGAGAATTATTAAATCAAAATTCATGCTCCTAAAAAGATCCAGAGCCTTTTTACCGTCTTCAGCACGGGTAATATTGTAGCCTTCCTCGCTTAAGTTATATTCCAATCCGATTGCGAGATTCTCTTCATCTTCAACAAGTAATATTTTGTAATCGGTTGATAAGTTATTAGCCATCGTTGATATTTTCTTTTTTAGTTCCGGATTTTTTAAGGAGTTTATTTGCAATACTTCTTTTATCCGGTTGGTAAACAGGAAGAGTAATTATAAAAGTAGAGCCATTTCCTGATCCTTCACTGGTTACAATAATATTTCCCCCGTGACTTTTAATAATTTCTTTTACAAGATATAATCCAAGGCCGGTACCTTTTACACTGGGAACATCACGATTGTATATTCTGTAAAACTTGTTAAACACATTCTTTAATTCTTTAGATTGAATACCTATCCCGTTATCACTAAACTCGACACGCAGTTTTTGAGAATTACAACTAATATCAACATTAATTTTTACAGGATTAGTAGAATACTTAATAGCGTTGTCAGTCAGGTTATTGAAAACTACTTTTAAAGCATCACGGTCGACATCAAATTCACAATCAGCATTGTTATTTATTACAAG
>JASFSF010000010.1:0-17748 GCA_050114555.1 Ignavibacteria bacterium | reverse complement strand
AATACTCGTCACCGCCTAGAATATGTTCTTTAAAATATAAATGAGTGCCTGAATTAGGATTTCTTATGACCGGAATTATTGGTTCGTCTCTGCCGCCCAATTCTTTCCAGCTCCTTGTCTTACATTCATAAATGTTTTTTAATTGTTCCAGCGATAGGTTTTTAACCGGGTTGTCTTTATTCAGGTATATACTTAATGCATCCTTTGCAACAAGAAAGGCCATCCCCAGGGTTCCATAATACTCAGCGAGCAATTTTGCTTCTTGTGATCTTAATGTTCTTGATGCGGTACATATCTCAATCTCTCCGCGAATTAAAGCCCTAACACCTTCCGCAGTTCCACCTCCGTTTACATATATTGATATTCCGGGATTCTCCTCCATATATCGTCTGGCAAGTGTTTGAGTCAATTCAAGCATAGTATCCGAACCTTTAATGGTTATAACTGCTACCTGGCGTTGTTTAATGCTGCAGGAAGTTAAAAGAATCAGAATCAGAATATAGATTAGAGCACATCTCATTTAATTATCGACCTTCTGCAATTGATCTTAAACGTGCGTTAATATACGGAATTCCCTCTTCCCATTGCGGAGTTAATTCGGAGTTAGAAATAGTTATGCACAAATTAGCAATAACCCGGGCGTGTTGCACAGCCGCTGTGTAGTTGATGTTTTGATTTAGGTCATCTGATGGTGTATGATAAATGTTTATCATGTAATCAATGAATGAATTTAATATTTCATCTTTTTCAAGATGTTTATTTGTTGGACCTTCCAAAATTAGAATAGAGGGAATGCCCGCGATTGCAAACGATACTTGGTCTGACCGGTTAAAAGCATCGAATTGTTTGAATTGAGATGGTATTGTTTCGATTGTCAAATTCATATTTGATGCGGTTTGTTCTAAAAAATCTTTGAGTGTTGAATATTCAGCACCAATTCCAACCATGCTTAAAAAATCTTCAAACATTGCTATGCCATCGATATTAATGTTTGCTACAGTTTTACTTAATGGCACACTTGGATGATCTGTGTAGTAAGTAGAGCCAAGTAATCCTTTTTCTTCTCCTGTCAACGCCAAAAAAATTACTGATCTTTTAAGCGGCGGATTCATTTCAGAAAATGTTCGGGCAATTTCAAGCAGAACTGAAACACCTAAAGCATTGTCGAGCGCACCGTTGTAAATCGAGTCTCCATCAATCGGTATTCCTAATCCAAGGTGATCATAATGTGCAGATATTATCTCATAGCTGTCTTTCAGATCCGGGTCATTACCTTCTATCATACCTATTATATTTGGCGAAAGGAAATCTCTTTGTTTGAATTCACCCTTAAAGGAGACTTGAGCATTTAACGGAAAACTTATTAATCTTTCTTCTAAGTGCATTTGCAAGACATCTAAATAGGTGTGCTGTGAGTTATAAAATAGTTGCCCGGCAATTTCCGGATTAATTAGAATACTAAGATTACCAGAAACAGAATATGCGAGGGTTATATCTTCGAATGAAAAATCCCTCCTTTGTTGTTCCCAGGTTGTCGTTTTATTTACCGGGATTAAAATGCTTCCCGCAGCCCCCCTGGAAACAGCAATTCTTTGTTTTGAATCAGGATGGCTATATACGGTTGGACTCTCAGCGTCAAAAAATTTCGGATTATCCGATTTTGGTTCCCCGCTTAGAAACACAACAATTTTACCTTCCACATCCAGTTCTTGATAGTCATTATAATCAAATTCCGGAGCTATTATTCCATAGCCCACAAAAACCAAGGATAAAGGGACCGGAGTGTACGTTTGCTGTCCGGTTTTATATAGCAGATAATCATCATTTAAATGAAGAATTTTCACTTCATCATTAGAAAACAATGTCAACTCTGAAGATGGTAATACCGTGCTGCCATGCATTGGTATATATTGGTAATATGTATTGTGGTTTCCAATCGGTTTAAGATTGTATTTGGAATATTCCAGAGCTATGTATTTAGCAGCAAGGTTACCCCCTGTAGTTCCGGTTCCTCTTCCTTCGAAAATATCACTTGCAAGGAATTGCATGTGCCTTTTAATGTTTTCCGAAGAGATTGAATTAAGTACTTCACTATAATGATCACTTTGTTGAGAGAGCGAATGAATTGTGAATAAGAGAAATAGGAGAAAAGATTTACTGATTTTAGATATCATTTAATACAAAACTACGAAATAGAATTAAAAAGGGCACTAAATAAATTTAGTGCCCTTAATCGAGAGAGAAGAGAGCACGAAAGAAATTACTTCAGAAGAGTCATTTTCTTCGAAATAACCGATGCCCCGGTGTTAAGAGTATAAATATATATTCCGCTTGGAAGATCTATTGCATCAAAAGTTATTTCATATGTTCCTGCATTTCTGAATCCGTCAAGTAAAACAGCAACTTCTTGCCCTATAACGTTCGTTACGGTTAGTTTAACATCGGCTCCATCATTTAATGAATAAGATATTTTTGTAGATGGATTAAACGGATTCGGGTAGTTCTGGTTAAGTTTAAAGTTTTGTGGGCCAGCGATTCTATCTTCTCTAACATCAGTAATTCCTACACTTGATAATGCAGTCCAGCCATCAGTCCACAAATGTACACCCGGATCAAAAGCTCCATGATAAACAACCTGAGTAAAGAAAGGATCATTAGGAACCATTGCGCCAGTTACAGCCGGACTGGTTGGTATAGGTCTTGGATCCAGAGAAGTTGTCCTATCTCTGCTTATATTATAAAGCTGTGGATCCTGAACATAGTTTGTTCCTGTTCCGGTTAAGTACGCACTAACAAAATCTTGCTTAGCTATACTGTCAATATCATTCCCGGCAGCAAAATTCCACCAATAAATATTCTCAATGGTTAGCTGGGCACTATCTAATCTGGTTCGACTATCTTCGCCCGAAGCAAGATTTTCAATGTTTAATCCGTCCTGAGCAAAGTCTGTTATTATAGAACTGTAAAAATGTCCACCACTGTTGTCTCTTAAATCAATTGCTCTGGGATTTTGATCTCCACCCGGGAGAGGAAATGTTGTATAGCCAGCACCGATTAATGTCAAATTGGAAACAGTTGGTATTGCTAAAGGTCTACCAGTTTCATCATCATCACCGCCATCCAATTCCATTCCTTTTCCAGCCTCGTCAGTAGCCTGGATACCAAACCAAAATTGGCCCTTCCCGTGATAGCCCTGATCCCAGTCGAAACATTCATCACCACAGAATGCAGCGACAAGCCATTTACAGTTTACTGCACCACCAAACCATTCATATCCATCATCTTTATTTGCAAAAACTTCAACGTGTTCAATAATTGTACTGCTACCAATTGCTCCCATGGTTAAGCCGTTTATTTCATCACCAGGCACACCGCTTATTGAAAATCCGCCGTGTCTAATAGAAACGTATCTTAAAACTCCGGAACTATCTGCATCGTTATCTCCGCCATATTTAGCATTTTCAGAAGGGGGAATACCTTCAATCTGCGTATCACCAGGTTGATTAGTAGTAGCCGATCCGAGTAGAATTACTCCGCCCCATAGTTCACGGTCTGTGTTTAACATATCTACCGGATCAGTAACATCGTCCAATTCGGTGGTAAAGATTATGGGATCTGATTCGGTTCCGTCTGCAATTAAAGTGCCTCCCCTTCGAACAATTAGAGCACTGGCACCGTCACCGGTTGTTATGTTTGCCTGTAATTTACCTTTAATTACAGTCCCGGCTTCAATTGTTAGTGTATATGTTGAATCGACAAAAATCAATCCATCAAGAGTGTACACAGTATCGGCAGACCATGTTGTGTTGGAGGTAATGTCATCAGTAACATTAACCTGTGCATTTACAACATTCGCAAAAAAGAACATTGCAAAAAGTAGAAAGAGTTTTTTCATATTGTATTTCTCTCCATTTTGTTATTGGTTTACTATGTTAGTTAATTAAATCTTATAGGTGATACCGACCGATATCTTTCTTCCCATTGTATAGGATTGGTAGATATAGTCTTTTCCTTTAAATCTGTAAACTTCTTTTATTTCCGCATTCAGAATATTTTTAACACCGAGATTGAAATAAAATGATTCAATCACTTTCTGGGACAATGTGAAATTCAATATGTTTGCAGGTTGCTCGAAAACATCGGGTGTCAGATTTGCTGATACAGTTGACAGTCTTTCACCAAATGTGTTAAAGTATAAACCGGCAACGGTTCCCCAATTGTCGTTATTGTATGTCAGATCCACATTAATTGTATAAGGTGATTGACCCTGAAGTTGTCTTTCTGTACTAGATGATGAATCAATTGCTAATCTTTCATTCAACTCGGAACGAGGTATGTCAATTGTGGAATTTACAAGTGAAAGATTGAATCCTACACTGAAATTACTTAAGAAATCAGCGATGTATGATAATCCGGTTCTAAATTCAAATTCAGCACCTAAAATTCTTGCCTCTTCCACATTAGTATACGTAACGATTTTGTTGGAGGCGGACGAGATGGATGAAAAGGCTCTTTCAATAGGATTTTTTAATTTTTTGTAAAAACCACTAACTGCAATAATTTCACCGGGTCTTAAAAACCATTCCCATCTTAAGTCATAATTTTCAATCAATGTTCTTTTAAGATTTGCGTTACCTACTAACTCTTCGTCATTAACAAATTGCTTTGTTGAATATGGAGCAATTTCTCTGAAGGTTGGCCTTGCGAGAGTCTGGGTCCCTGCAAACCTAAGATTCATATTTTCAGTAAGGTTATAGATAAGAGTTACAGACGGAAGTATATCCTTCTCAACAATTTTTCCTTCTTCAATTGTTGGATCTTTACTCAAAACCGACATGTCTGTAGTTTCGTACCTCAGTCCACCAATAAATCTTAAGTTCTGGAATATTGGAAGATCAATCATACCGTAACCGGCATAAATTGTCTGATCTCCAGTGTAATTATTCTTGGGGAATGAACGATCATAAATTGTATTTCCAAAGAAGTATCTCGTACGGTCACCCAATTGTGTAGTATCCACTATACCGTTATTTTCATTTTGGAAATGTTGATCAATCTTTCCGTCCACATTGTTGAAAATATCATCCTTTGTACTGTAGGTAAAAATCCTCTCTTCAAATTTTCTATCAAGCGTTTGATACATTCCGCCAATTTTAATTTTGCCATTAAAGCCACTCCACTGGGTGAATGGAATTGACAGGTTTAAATTGTATGTGTTTGTATTATCTTCAAGATCTCTAAAATATCTGGATGGGTTATCAAAATTAGAACCGTTTATTGTATAAGACGGACCCTGGCTGGTATTCGTTGTAATGTAAGTAGTTAATCTCCTGTCCGGTTCACTTTGTGTTGTATTGGCAAATGACACTGACCAATCCACTTTAGAATTGAGAAATCCGCTTAGTTGATGATCGCCTCTAACCTGGTAAGATAATATATCTCTTTCCATCCATTCCAAAACAATGTTTCTATATTCTGGTCCAAAACCAATCTCCTGCGGCCACTGGCCTTCCATAAATCTTGATTTGGAAATTCCACTTCTTGAATAAAAAACATTTCCGCCTATTTGGTGTTCAGGATTAATATTAAATGCGGCTGTGAAGAGTCCGCCTAAGACAGCTTCAGAAGTTCCTTTGCTGTCGTCAAGTATAAGTTGAGGATTTAATAAATCAGAATTTATATCCGACAGTGTATAGCGTTCAACTCTTCCATTTTCATAAAAATCAAAACTTCTCTTGTAGGTAAGGCTCCCGAGGTAACCAAAACTTGAAACATCACCAAGACTAATTTGGTCTCCTACTGAAAGCGAGAGACTGCTATTTATTGGTGGGGCTGATTTTGTGTTTGCCATAAAAGGATTAAACGAAGTGGAAATATCGTTTAATGTGGCTGCCTTTTCATCATCAAATCTTGCTTCAGGTTCTGTCGGTATAACCAGATCCGGGTTGGTGAAAACATCAGGGATAGATCTCATTCCATCGTCAGTTCCAAACCAATCAGACCCGCTGCCGGGGTAAGTTAGAAAGTTTGAATTTCCCGTTGACTGAGTATTGTATGATGAACTTCCAGATAATTTAAATGTAAACTTATCCGGGAATGATTTTGTACCAATATCAACAATACCACCACTAAAATTTCCTGGTCTGTCGGGAGTAAATGTTTTTATTGTAACTATATTATCAAGCAGGTTTGTAGGAATAAGATCCATTTGAAATGACTTGCGGTTTGGATCGGAACTTGGAAGTTCTGCACCATTCAACTGAGTATTGCTGTATCTGTCGCCTAATCCTCTTACATATACGTACTTACCGTCTACTACTGAAGTACCAACTACTTTCTTCAAAGCATCACCTACATCATCAGATCCGCTTCTACTTATCAAATCTGAACCAATTGCATCACTTACAGTAATAGACTTTTGCCTGTTTTTTAAAAGGGAGAATTCATTATCCAGGATCATCTTTGCAGTAACAACAACTTCCTCGGTCTCGTATGCTTCCGGGAACAGCTTTATGTCAACATTTGCAGTTGATCCGGGTTTAATCTCAAGATCGGTTACTGTCAGTTGCGAATAACCAATCATTGAAGCGATAAGTACATAAGTATCAGGATTTACATTTCTTATTATGTAATTCCCTTCTATATCACTGGCAGCTCCATTTGTTGTTCCTTTGAGGATTATATTGGCCCCGATAAGCTCCTCTCCGGTCTCAGAGTCAACGACTTTTCCTGAGATTATTCCATTTTGCTGGGAATACAAGTTTCCGGAAATAATGAAAATTGTTAAGAAAATAGGAATCCATAAATTCCTAAAGATCTTATGTGTTGTTTCTGGTAGCAAAATGTCGTTTTGGGTTTGTTTTCGTAACATTTCTCTCTCACGATTAGTAAAAAAATTTTATTCTCTTTCGATGAATCAAACATAAATTATAAATGTTACTATAATGTTAAGAGGTTGTTAAGTGATTGTTATATTTGGAAACAGGCAAAAAAAAGAAAAAATAGTATCGCTACTTGACTTTCTGGCATTCCGGGCACTTCAATATTTTTGATCGGGGTGCTTTCAGAAAGCGTTAATTCACAGGGTGTAATCGCCTCGCTTATTACAGGATTTGTTTTAGCTGATAATTTTAATAAAATATGCTCGGAGGATTTCGAATTGTCGGGTTCTATCTGGATAAAAAGTCTGATTGGAAATTATGAATAAATTAAAACCCCAATTTATCGTTTGGCTATTTCCCTTCGCCTATCTGATTCACCTTTTAGATGAATTTTATTTAGGCGGAGGATTTGCAAAGTGGTATTCGAGTCTGCTGAATGCAAATTTATCCGAGTATGATTTTCTAGTTATTAATTCTATTGCTATTGTCCTTGTGATAACTGTAGCAATACTCTACAGTCTGGGGAAAATCAATAATTTTATTCCGGCAGTTCTCGGCATTTTATTTTTTATGAATGGGTTTGTACATCTAATGCTTTCGGTTGTAACCTGGATTTATTCCCCTGGTACAATTTCCGGAATTATAATTTATATACCTCTTGGAGTAATTGTCTATAAAAACATATTTCCTTTATTAACACAAGATCAACGTACTTCAAGTATAATTGCTGCTATTGCTCTCCATATACTTATATCGGTTATTGCTTTTGCTATGTAACCGAAAATCCGCATTGGCCTCTTAACAAATTATGATTTAGTGCTGTTGAATCATAAGATGCTAATTTTTTCTTTAGCATCTTGATGAAAACTTTTCTAATTTTTGTACAATACAATTGTTGAAGAAACCATTTTGCTTTAATAATAACTTGTGGTGAATCTAAATTGATTAGATCTTATTTTCGATTTGAAGAAAACCGGACAAGTCTTAAACAGGAAATTATCGCCGGGGCAACTACCTTCCTTACAATGTCTTATATAATTATTGTTAATCCAAAAATACTCGAAGCAGCAGGCATACCTTTTGGTCCTTCTATGGTTGCAACTATCATAAGTGCGTTTTTCGGGACAATATTAATGGGAGTATATGCAAGAAGACCATTTGCAATCGCACCTTATATGGGAGAGAATGCTTTCATAGCATACACGGTTGTACAGGTTCTTGGTTATAGCTGGCAGACAGCCCTTGGAGCAATTTTAATCAGCGGTATCATCTTCACAATTTTAACTTTATTTAAAGTGAGAAGCTGGCTGGCTAATTCGATACCGGGAAGTCTGAAGCTTGGTTTTTCTGTGGGTATTGGCTTGTTTATAACTTTTATTGGGCTTAACCAAACAGGAATAGTTCAGCCTGGTGTTGAAGGTGCACCTGTTCATATAGGAAATTTTCATGAACCTGCTGTATTACTAGCAGTTTTAAGTTTTCTGCTTATTGGAATCCTGATGATCAAAAAAGTAAATGGTGCAATCATAATTGGTATTCTTATCACAACAGTTGTTTCTATTTTCGTTGGCGCAAGTGAATTGCCTGAAGAAATAATAAGTGCTCCGCCAGACATATCGCCAATTTTTCTGCAGCTTGATATTGCCGGTGCAATAAGCTGGGGATTTTTCTCAGTAATTCTTACAGTTTTTGTTCTCGATTTTGTAGATACAATGGGAACATTACTCGGATTATCTTACAAGGCAGATTTACTTGACGAAAAGGGTGAGCTTCCGGAAATTGAAAAACCAATGTTGTGCGATGCCATTGCTACTGTTGTTGGATCTCTGCTGGGTACGACCACAAGTGGGACTTATCTTGAATCGGCAAGCGGAATTGAAGCCGGTGGAAGAACCGGTTTTACAGCTGTTGTAGTTGCTGTCCTGTTTTTGTCTGCACTTTTTTTTATACCGGTATTTGCGGCCGTCCCCCCGGGCGCATATGGTCCTGCTCTCATTATAGTTGGTATGCTTATGATTTCACCAATCAGAGAACTTAATTTTGAAGATCTTACCGATGTGATACCAGTGTTTGTAATGATAGCATTAATGAGTTTTACGTTCAACCTGGGGATTGGATTAACAGCCGGATTTTTAACTTATACAATTGTAAAAAGTTTTTCAGGTAAAGCAAATGAAATAAGTGCAGGCATGTGGATTTTGGGTTCGCTCTCTCTTTTGTTCTTCATCTTTTATCCGTATTAGTCAATAAGTTTCGAAGCAGGGATATATCACTATATTTTATCAAAAATTAGAGCATCCCTTAAAACCATCCCCACTTGTCATCCAATATTATCGTTAGTTCAATTTTGCAACCAATTATAAATAATTTCTGCTTTATCGCTTGAACTTAAGAATTAAAGATTGTATAATACTTGTATCATACAACTATATTTAATCATATTTAACATAGTGAGAGCAATAAAAGTTTTGTAATCCGGAATAAAAATTATAAATGGAGCTATAATGGCATATAGATTTTTACAATTTCCTTTAGTAATTATTTTAATTTTTCTCTTCTCATCTAATGCTTTTCCGATTGGGAAAGAAAGCAATGAAACAATGCTGGTTAGTACAGACTGGCTGGCTGAACATATTGACGATCCGTCCGTGAGAATTTTATATGTCGGATTGAAAGATGAATATGATGAGAAACATATTCCCGGGGCATATCTGTTACCTGTTATGGACATCTTTGATCCTTCTGCAGAGTTAAAACATGAATTGGCACCGGTTGAGATGATAGAAAAAACTTTAAAGCCTCTTGGAATAACCGGTAGTACCAAAATTGTTTTATACTATGATGAAAATTGGCTAACTGTTACAGCAAGAGCATATCTTACACTCGATTATGTTGGATTGGGGTCCCAGATAAAAATCCTTGACGGAGGACTGGCACAATGGCTGAATGAAAACAGGGAAACTACTGTGGAAATTCCCGAAACGTCTAAGAGTAATTTTGTCCTGCATCTTGATAATAATGCTCTCGTCGATGTTGATTGGGTTAAGAATAATTTGAGAAATCCTGATGTTATAATAATTGATGCAAGGCCGGAAGAATTCTACACAGGTACGGAAAAGGTGGAACATGTAGCTAAATACGGGCATATAACCGGGGCTATAAATATATCTTTTGAAGAGATAACAGTTGAAGACACTCCATATAAATTCAAAAGTATTGAGGAATTGGAGGAACTGTTCATAGAATCCGGCGTTAAACCGGGCTCAGTTGTAGTATCTTATTGCAATACAGGAGTATGGGCGGCAGTGGTATATTTTACAGCAAAGTATTTGGGCTACGAAGCACACTTTTATGACGGCTCATTCGAGGAGTGGACGATGGATGATTCACTTCCTGTTACTGAACCTGTTAGAATTGATTATTAAAAGAATATTGAAAAAATGACATCAAATAAAAATAATTTACATCCTGTTGATACCCGTGGTGCTAAAAAAAGAACAATAGCCAAGCCATACACAAATCCTTACTTTGCAGGAATAGGATTGGGCATTGTGCTGCTTTTAGCTTTCGTGATTATGGGAAGAGGACTCGGTGCATCCGGTGGTTTTACGTCAATTCTCACATCAGGTGTTAATGCCGTTGCTCCACAGCACGCAGAACAAAACGAAATGTATTCCTCATATATTGGTAATGGTGAACGAAGTCCGCTTTCTGATTGGCTTGTGTTCGAACTTATCGGGGTTGTAGCCGGAGGGTTCATTTCAGGTCTGCTTGCCGGGCGAATAAGAAAATCTGTTGAAAAGGGTCCGGGCATATCAACAAGAGGAAGGCTGATCTTCGCATTTATTGGTGGAACAATAATGGGTTTTGCTGCTAAAATGGCACGCGGATGTACAAGTGGTCAGGCATTAACCGGCGGTGCATTGTTGAGCGTGGGAAGCTGGATATTTATGATCGCAATTTTTATTGGCGCTTATGCTTTTGCTTACTTTATAAGAAGGCAGTGGGTATGAATGCACCATTTTATAAACTGGGATACTTTAATTACGATTTCAGTCTCGCCGTGGCATTTGTAATAGGAATAGGATTCGGATTTTTCCTTGAACGCGGGGGTTTGGGCAGTTCAACAAAATTAGCCGCACAATTTTACTTTAAAGATATGACCGTCTTTAAAGTGATGTTTACGGCAATCATTACTGCGCTGCTTGGATTATTCTGGCTATCGTGGATTAGTTTTGTTGATTTAAACCTTATATATGTTAATCCGACTTACATACTACCCCAGCTAATCGGCGGATTAATATTCGGTATCGGTTTTGTCACCGGAGGATTGTGTCCGGGCACCTGTCTGGTATCATCAGCCACAGGAAGAATAGACGGTTTGGTTACATTAGTTGGAATATTTTGCGGAATATTTCTTTTTGGCGAAACTGTTACATTCTTCTATGATTTTCTCTATTCAACTTCGGCGGGGCAGATAACACTGCCGCAGCTTTTGAACATTCCACACAGTGTTATTTTATTTATTGTTGTTGTTTTAGCCATAGCCGGATTTGCAGGAGCTGAAGTGCTTGAGAAAAAGTTTTCTGCCAAAGTTAATTAAGCTTAGTGAAAAAGATATGATCACAAACAGTCCAAGTAAAAAAGTATTAGCTCTGTCTGCAATTGTACTTGCGATATTAGCAGTAATTGCAGGAAGCCCGTATAGGATTTCAATTCTCCCGGTAACAACAAGTGAGGAATTTTTAATTGCAGACAAAACTGTAAGGGTGATAGATGTATACGAGCTGGCAGGATGGATTATTGACAAAAGAGACGACTTTGTCCTTATTGACTCTCGAATGGAAAAAGAATATAAAAAATATCACATTCCGTTTTCAATTAATGTACCGGAGTCGGAAATAAATTTAGAGTTGAGTGGAAAAATAAATTCATTAATCATTTACGATAGTAATGAGAGATACTCAATTGATAAGCTGGAGCTATTGATAAATAACAGAAGCGAACAGATTTTTGTATTGAAGGGAGGGATGGATGAATGGATGAACAAAATTCTTTTTCCCGATCTTAGAGAAAGCAGTATGAGTAAAAAAGAGATTGATAAAATATATAAGACCAGTGTTTTCTTCGGGGGGAAACCAATTTTGGATAAAGAGCGGCCAAAAAGAAAATTCAGAAGAGAGGGTTGTTAGTAACATGTTGAGCAACAAATTCTAATCAGATGAAGCAAGTTGAACCCCAAACTAATATCAGAGAAGCTGAAAGGAAAGATTTAAATACAATAAAATCCCTGCTTGATAGTGTTTCACTCCCATCAATTGATATTGAAAGTCATATATCCAACTTCCTGATACTGGAAGCAGAGGGAATAATGATGGGTACGATTGGATTAGAGATATATGATAAAACAGCCCTTCTTCGCTCTCTTGCTGTAAAAAGGGAATTTCAGGGCAAAGGATACGGACAGATACTTTGCCGCGAGTTACTTTCCCGGGCCGGGGAATTTGATATCGAAAACATTTTTCTGTTAACAGAAACGGCAAAAGATTTTTTTACCAGGGAAGGATTCCAGGTGATTGAACGTGAAGCCGTTCCCGATGAAATTAAGCGAACAAACGAGTATTCCACTCTTTGCCCCTCAGATTCGACGTGTATGTTTAAGCGATTGCAAATTTAAATTTGTCATTGTAGGTGATGATTCCGGAATTAATTTGTATTCCCTTCGCAGCTTGAGTCTTTCATATTATAAAACTAAGTTACATAAAACACTATATATCATTTTCCCCCGTCCAAACTTTTGACAGATTACATTATTTTCGGTGTTACATACGGATTTGCTGCCGCAGCACAGCCTGGCCCGTTTCAAACATTTATAATTTCTCAAACTCTTATTAACGGATGGAGGAAAACTTTACCCGCATCATTTGCACCATTATTAAGTGACGGCCCAATAATCATACTTGTTTTAATTGTGTTAAGCACTATGCCTGCCTGGCTGATTAAAATTTTACAAATTGGAGGCGGACTGCTGCTTCTCTATCTTGCTTATAATGCTTGTAAAGCATGGAGAGAGTATGATTTGAATGTAAATCTGCGTGAGAAAAAAACCGATCAGACTTTATTAAAAGCTACCTTTGTTAACATATTAAATCCAAATGCATACATAGGATGGAGTTTAATTATGGGGCCATTATTTATAAGGGGATATAACGAAACACCTGCAAACGGAATAGCATTGATAGTAAGTTTTTATTCAATCCTGATATTAGGTATGGCAGGAATAATTTTGATCTTTGGAATGGCTAAAAATCTTGGACCAAAAGTTACCAGAATTACATTAGGCCTTTCCTCTATTGCACTTGCTGGTTTTGGCTTTTTCCAGTTGTGGCTTGGATTAAATGCTTGGGAAATTTTCAGTTAATCTTCTTTTCAGGATAATCCAGGAAGAATCGGGTTAATGCTTCAATTCCTTTTCTAAATCTATTCAATCCAATTTTTTCATTTGGTGAATGTGCGCCATCGCTCTCGAGTGCAAAACCAATTAAAACCGGATCGAGATTAAGATAATTTTTTAATGCAGTTACCATTGGAAGCGAAATATTTTCTAATTTAACGATTATCAAGCACGCTGAGTGTTTTTCTAAGCTCTCTAAGGAATTCTGCTTTAGTAATTTCCGGTTTACTTTTCGATAATGTTTTATTCTCGACTTTATTTTCTTTTTGAAAGATAAGACCCTTCAAATATTGAAAAGAAATTATGTTTGCTCCATTCATAGATAACATTCCTTTCATGAGTTAATTATTTTTAATTTATCTTGCGGTATTGTTCGCTTGAATACCATCGCAATCTGTAATCACTCCAGGGCTTTCCGGTTCATTCACAAATTTTGGTTTGGTCAGAAATATGGCTTTCATCTTATTTATACTGAATGATCTGTTAATCAGCAAAACTGAAAATAGTATAGCAGCAGCACCCAATATCATAACGTGTGTTATCGGTTCGTCAACTAATACCCAGCCAAGGAATACAGCTATAAGTGGATTGACAAAAGCATAGGTACTGACCTTTGCCGGCGCACATTGGTTCATCAACCATAAGTATGATGAGTATGCTATTATGGAACCGAATACTATCAGGTATAAAAGAGACACAATAGATATAAAAGACACATTAGCAACAGATATCTGACTTACTTCGCCATCTATAAATGCCAGTAGTAGTAGCGAGACACCACCTGTAAGCATCTGAATACTCGTTGTATAAAGAAGCGGAATATCTTTATTAATTTTGCGCGATTGAATCGAACCTGCGGCCCAGGAGATGGTACCCATAACCAGCAAGACGATACTAATTATCGTTACGGCACTGCTTGCTGAAGGATTAATTGAAAAATCTCCGCCTGTTCCTATCAGTAATGCAACTCCCGTTATACCTAAGATAATACCAGTAACAGTAAACTTGTTCGGTTTGTTGCTTCTGGATTGCATCCAGCTAAGCAAAACTATCCATACGGGAATTGATGCTGCCTCAAGAGCTGCGAAGCCAGAAGATATATATTGTTCTGCCCATGCAAGGCTTCCGTGTCCTACCAGAAACATGAAAAATCCTGTGATTACCGGGAGTCTTAAATCTTTCAATTTAGGTTTGAAGGAGTAGCGTGAGTAACTCCATGTAAAGAGTAACAGTCCTGCAACTGTAAAACGTATTCCCGTCATCATAAACGGCGGCATTGTTTCCAGTACGAAACGAATTGCCAGGTATGTTGTACCCCATACGACATATATTATCGCAAAGGCAATAGATACTCTTATATTATAGCGTACATTTCCCATAATTTCTCCTTCGCTTAAATTTTAATCTTCGGTATCCGGCAATTTGAGGCTGCAGGATTCCTTAACGGTATCCAAAACAATTACAGTTTTAGTTGAAGTAATCGTTGAAATTGCACCGAGTTTATCCCGCAGGAAATCCGCCAGCGATTTGTTGTTGGAATGGCGAACCTTTAGAAGATAGCAGTCCTCACCGGCAACGTGGTGTATTTCCATTATTTCCTGCAGCTTTGCAAGTTCTTCGGCAACGCACAAGCTTCCCGGCGGTTCATTAGTTCTTACGAACACAAATGCTAATAAACCAAGATCAAGTTTTGCAGACCTTAGATGTGTTGCATAGTCGGAAATGAATCCTTTCTTTTCCAGTTTTTTTATTCTTTCCTGAACACCGGATGGAACCATTCCAACCTGTCGCGCAATTTCAGCATTTGTAATTCTTGCGTTTTCCTGCAGCAAGGAAAGAATTTTCTTGTCTGTTTTATCCATTTTCAATACTAAATTATGAAAATAATTCTTACTTGGTGCAAGTATAGAGAATATTATACTTGATGTCAAGAGCAATTATGATAATAATACTGTATAATCTTATTAATGGAGAATATAATGCTAATATGTTGTTAAAATGTGAAATTTTCAACATAATTTAGAGTCGTATTCTGATGAGCGGTTTATATTAATACCGGATTAAAGTTAGTTTAAAAAGATGAATGGGATAGAAAAATGTCACGAGACAAGTTTCTTTCTTAAAAATTTTGTAATTAATAAAAATTATCATGAAAAAGGTAGTTATTATAGGAGGTGGATTTGGAGGGCTTGCTGCCGCAAAAGATCTGGCAGGAAGTAAGTATGATATTACCATAATCGACAAATCAAATCACCATTTATTTCAGCCGTTATTATACCAGGTTGCGGCTGCTGCTCTTTCCCCCGGTGATATTGCCAGCCCGATAAGATCAGTTTTTGGTAATAAGAAAAATGTGAATGTTATAATGGCGGAAGTAACTTCAATTGATAAGTTAAACAGGAAAGTTCTCTTCAACAATTCATCCCTGTCGTTTGATTATTTAATTATCGCGGCGGGAAACCGCCATAGCTACTTTGGAAATGATGGATGGGAAAAATATGCACCGGGATTAAAAACACTTAACGACGCATTAAAAATAAGAGAAAATGTGCTATTATCACTTGAAGCCGCTGAGCGAATAGAGGATCCGGAACAAAGGGAAAAATATCTGAACTTTGTTGTGGTTGGTGGCGGCCCAACAGGAGTTGAACTCGCCGGGGCAATAGCCGAGATAGTGAATAGGAATTTTATAAAAGATTTTAAAAATATTAATTCAAAGATGACAAAGGTTTACCTGGTTGAAGCTATGCCAAGACTGCTACAAGCATTCCCTGAAAAATTATCTGCCAGAGCATTGAAGGAACTGAAGTATCTTGAAGTAGAAGTAATATTTAACAAACGTGTAACGGGAATATATGAAAATTGTGTCATGCTGGGGGATGAAAAGATTATAACCAATAACATTATCTGGGCGGCGGGAAACCGGGCATCACCTATTTTGAAAACATTGGATATTGAACTTGATAAATCCGGGAGAGGAATTGTTAACAGCGATTTAAGTATAAAAGATTATCCCGATATATTTATAATTGGTGATGCGGCAGCATTTGAGGATTCCGACGGGAAATTCCTGCCGGAACTTGCACCGGTTGCCATGCAGCAGGGTAAATATGTTGCTCGTATTATATCGAAAGAGCTTAAGGGAAAAGACAGGAAGAAATTTAAATATCATGATAAAGGTGCTCTTGCAACGATTCGAAAAGGGAAATCAATAGCAGTGATAAAAGGATTAAAGCTCAGTGGCCTGGTGGCGTGGCTTACATGGTCTTTTGTACATATAATGTATCTGATAAATTACCGAAACAGGATAAGGGTTATGGCCGAATGGATATGGTATTTCATTACAAACAGGCCGGGGATAAGATTGATTGTGAAAAAATCGAATAAAGAATTAAACCAATGGCTGGTATAAGTAGCTCCCTTATAATTTTTACTAATACAGGAGGAGGATTGTAATGAAAGATGTAAGTTATCTAGGATCGTTGTTAAAACATATGGAATGGGCGGATGCAAAAGTATGGCAATCTATTTTAAAACTCCCGGCTGTGAATAATGATTCCGTTATTAAGACATTTGTTTATCATATTCATGCTGTGCAGAGAGCATTCTTTTATGTATGGACAGAGCAGCCGCTTGAGTTTCCGGATGAAAAAGATTTTAATCAATTAATCGATATAGCAAAATGGGGAGGAGATTATTATATGGAACAGGACACATATTTAAAGTCTATTAACGAAGAGATGTTAGCAAGAGAACTCGACATTCCCTGGATAAAAAGACTTGAGGAAGTTATAGGGAAGGAACCCAGCAAAGCAACATTGGGAGAATCGATGCTCCATGTTGCTATGCACACCTCTTACCACAGGGGGCAGTTGAATAAACGCATTCGCGAACTTGGCGGAGAACCGCAATTAATTGATTTAATTGTGTGGATATGGAAAGGCAAACCAAAAGCAAATTGGAATGGATGATGTTTAATTTGATTGATTCGCCAGGTATATTTAATTGCTAAAAGCAAATCACTTGATTAAATTGCTTCCAGAAGGTTCTTTATTCAAAATTCGAGGAGGATTGTATGTCGATAATATGGACAATTGTTATAGGTTTCCTGGCGGGCGCACTGGCAAAACTCATTATGCCCGGTAAAGATCCGGGAGGCTTTATAATAACAATATTGCTGGGTATTGCCGGTTCGTTCCTGTTTACATACGTGGGACAGTTCTTGGGAATTTACCAGGCGGGCGAAACAGCCGGTTTTATCGGGGCTGTTGTCGGGGCGATTATATTGCTTGCCATTTACAGGCTGTTTAAGAAGTAGAGAGAATTTTATAATTAACCTGTCAGTAATTGCTGGCAGGCTTTTTTTATGAGCAATTGGAAATATTGGAGTATTCTAATTGAATATTTAATGAA
>JASFSF010000009.1:0-18283 GCA_050114555.1 Ignavibacteria bacterium | reverse complement strand
ACTATCTGATACCATCATACTGGGTTCTACATAAACGGTCTCGTTGTTTGCACGCTTGATGGTAGTTTGGGTGATCAATTTATTCATATCAGGATCAGCTAATAAAGAATTAATTATCTTCTGCATTTCTTCTTCATTTCCCTTTGTTTGATCAATCATCATACTGATTATATTACCACGCAATTCAGAATTGGAGGAGATTTTAGTCATCCATACATCGGTTTCATCATTCCCTGATGCATTACTGCTTTCACCCTTATTCTGAGCAATCATAGTCAGCGGGATAAATAGTACCAAAAACAGAATTAGATTTTTCATTGGATTTTTCCTTTTATTGTGTAATAGAGAGTACAAGTATTTATACAATAAAATCAATAGAGCGAAAGGATGAAAAATGGATTACTTCTTTGGGTAAGAGTTATCAATCTTCCAGTAAGGAAATGTTATCCGCTGCGGAATCAGTTCTTTTTGAATCGTGTAAATATTTAGCGATCTGTACACGTGTGCTTAGTGCAAGCTTTTCAAGAATATTGTGAACATGACTTTTTACAGTGTATGTGGAGAGATGCAGTTTCTGAGCAATCTCTTTATTGGTATGTCCTTCTGAAATCAATTCTATTACTTGACGTTCCCGTTTTGTCATGCGTACAGAATCGATGAGAGCAGAAGGCTTCGATTCATTTACGGCGTGCTCAACGATCTGTGTAAAGAGAGAACCCGTCATATTAGGAGGCAAAACCTGAACACCCCTTGCTACGGACCTGATAGTTTTAAGGAAATCATTTACCGTTGCATCTTTTAATATGAAGCCGGATACCCCTGCCTGTACAAATTCAAAAACATCTGCCTGGGTAGGAATAAGATCCATCATTATTACTTTAGTAGCAGGATAATTTTTCCTAACTAATTTCACTAAATTTATACTGCTACGATTTCGAAGACCGAGATCAAGAAGTATTAATTCAGGCCTATGTTTGCGCATTATCGCAAGTATGTTTTCACCGTCTCCAACTGTATCAACCACACCTATATCCTGCTCTTTCCTGAGCATAGATGTCAGGCCTTCACGCAGAAGACGATTATCTTCGATGAGCAATAATCGTATTTTCTTCATGTTTTAGAGAATTAATCCCTTAAGGAATTAACATTAAAAAGTAAAAATATCCGGATGAACAGGAATCAAAATTTAGAATTCGCAGTTATTTTAATATATAAAAAACATAAAATTATTTCACTCTTCATTTTAAATTTTAGTTCTTTTTAACATAGAACTCTCCGCGGGTGTAAGCACGGTGAATTATAGATTTTTTCCTCCCGGTTTTATTGTATCCGTTAGCAATCATTAGTGAAGCGATCATAGCACCGATAAACTGTTTTACGCGACCCGTGAATTTGAATCCTCTTCGTTTCTTCGCTTCATTAAAACATACTTCAGCTACGCTTGTTACTGCCGGCATTCCGTATTCAGTTAATACCATTGCCTGTATAAAAGTTTCCGGTTTCATTACAATATCAAACAGGAACTTTCCATTGACCTTAGCAATTCCAGCAAATTGCGGATAAGTGACTTCGAATTCTTTTAATTCCGGAATATTTATCACCCTTGAATAAATTTTAGTTTTCACTTCAACACCTTCTAAATTATCAATTTCTCTAATAGCACTTACAAAATATGAAACTGAATACGGATGGACAAGGTCTTTAAACCCCCCTCTGATTATTTGTGTATTTTTATATATAATTGATTCCAGGCTGGGTCTACAGTACCCTTTTAATAAACTAAATGAACTATTAAGGTGATTGTAAAAAATTATGAGTGTTTTTTCTACCCCAGATAACTCATCAAATTCTTACTTTTTTTTGAAGTCTTGAGTTTTCTTAGTGCTTTCTCTTTAATCTGCCTTATTCTTTCCCTGGTAAGGTTGAACCTTTCACCGATCTCTTCCAGCGTAGAGGAGTGATCTTCTCCTATTCCAAACGATAATCTTATAATTTCAGCTTCCCTGCTATCCAGAACGGAAAGAGCATTTATAACTTCACTTTTTAGAGAGTCGGTCATCAGTTCTTTATCGGGTAGATCGTAAACTTCATCGGGAATCACATCCTTAAGGGTAGTTTTGTTCTCATCGCTGTTCGTAAGAGGTGAATCCATTGAAAGCTGTCGTCCGGATATTTGAATTGTATATGCTACTTCATCGGCTGAAATATCCAGAATTTTTGATAGCTCTTCGGTTGTGGGTTTTCGTTCATATTCCTGTTCAAGATCCCTGTAAGCTTTATTCAATTGTGTCAGGTTGCTAACACGGTTAAGAGGCAACCGGACAACTCTTGATTGATCTGCAATAGCCGACATAATGCCCTGTCTTATCCACCAGACTGCATAAGAAATAAATTTAAACCCTCTTGTTTCATCGAACCGTTTGGCTGCTTTGATGAGACCTAAATTACCCTCATTAATTAAATCACCGAGTGAAAGCCCCTGGTTCTGGAACATCTTGGCAACGGAAATTACAAATCTTAAATTGGCAAGAACTAATTTATCTTTAGCTCGTTCGTCACCGTTCCTGATCTTAATTGCCAATTCAACTTCTTCGTCTGCCGACAGAAGATCGACCTTACCTATTTCAGAAAAATATTGTTCTAGAGATCGGCTTTCCCTGTTTGTAAATTGCTTGTGTATTTTCAATATGATCGCTCTTCATTCAAAAGTTTTTATATTCGATTTGCGATTCCGGGAAATGGTCTGCCGGTGAGAATTTCGAAAAGAAAAATTTAAGTGTGAGAATATACCGATTTATTTAGTGAAACAAAGGCTAATATCTACAGCTATAATTTTATCTTACTTCTCCTGCTTTTGAGAATCATGTTTTCCGAGATATAAGCACTTAAAACAAAATCACAAATGAAACTATTCTTTGAGTTGTTGAATTAATAGCATATCTTAGCCAGCGTGATTTTTAAAAGTATGCCTTCACACTAATCATACCTGATTGCAATTTTTAACAAATCTTAATTTTATAACCTGCTGTTTAAAAACGAACCTGTTCTTATGGCAATTGTTTTCTAACAGCAAAATGCCCAGCTTCGGCTTATGCCTTAGCCGCGACAAGTGGAAAGAAAATATGTCATTTGAAAAGTTAAATCTCATTAAACCAATACAAACAGCGTTGGTAAATGAAGGGTACACAATCCCTACCCCTATACAGGAACAATCTATTCCTGTTATTCTTGAAAGAAAAGATCTTCTTGGTTGTGCCCAAACCGGCACTGGTAAAACAGCAGCTTTTGCGATTCCTATTTTACAAATTCTTCATGCAGAAAAAGAACACGTCAAAACAAAGAAAAGAATTATTAAATCTTTAATACTTACACCAACAAGAGAACTTGCAGTACAGATAAGCGAAAGCTTTACAACATACGGTGCACATACAGGATTAAGAAACGCAGTAGTATTTGGCGGAGTTTCCCAGAGATCGCAAGTTAATAAATTAAGACATGGTGTAGATATCCTTATCGCAACACCCGGAAGATTGCTTGACCTGATGAATCAAAAAATCATCAGCTTAAAAAACATCAAGTTGTTTGTACTTGACGAAGCAGACAGAATGCTGGACATGGGCTTTATTAATGATGTACGAAAAATTATTTCAAAGCTGCCTGTCAAAAGGCAATCGCTTTTCTTTTCGGCTACAATGCCTTCGGAGATAGTAAAGCTCTCAAATACAATTTTAACAGACCCTGTAAAAATTGAAGTTTCGCCAGAACAAAAAACAGTTGAAGTTATTAAGCAGTCTGTTTACTTTGTTTCTAAACCAGACAAAAAGAAATTACTTGTCCATATTTTGAAGAATGAAAACATTCCTTCTGCACTTGTATTTACACGCACAAAACGCGGAGCGGATGTTGTAAAACGAGTTTTGAACAATGCTGAAATTAATGCAGATGCAATTCACGGAGATAAGTCGCAGAACGCAAGACAACGGGCATTAAATAAATTTAAATCGCAAAGGACGAGGGTTCTTGTTGCCACGGATATCGCAGCAAGGGGAATTGATATAGATGAATTATCACACGTGTTCAATTATGATATCCCTGAATTCTCCGAAGATTATATTCACCGTATTGGAAGAACCGGGAGAGCCGGGCTTGGCGGAACAGCACTTTCATTTTGTGATTTAAAAGAAAGAGTTTTTTTGAAAGGGATTAACAAACTTATTCAAACAACTATTCCTGTAGTGGATGAACATCCTTTTAAATCAAATGGAAATGAGGTTGTTGAATCATCTTCAGGAAATTACCGGCGAAGGAGCAAACCACGTTTCACAAAATTTCAAAAGAATACCAATAACAACCGGAAGAGAAGATCACGAAGACAAAAAGTTAAAATCTGAATGATGCTGTTAAAGAAAATTAACAAAGCCGCCTGCAACTAGAAAGGGGCACTTGGTGCCCCATACAAGATCCTTTATCAATCCAGTAGCGCTATTATTCTTGTGGGACCTCCGCTTCCGCCTCTTATCTTCATTGGTAATGCAATTATTGTAAATCCTTTCAACGGAAGTTTTTCTAGATAGGCTACATTCTCGAGTATCGGGATTTCATGTTCGGTAAGATAAACATGCGTTTTAAATAATTTTGATTGCCCGTAATCTATGCTCGGGCTCTCGATTCCAACTGCTTTTATTTTCCTTTTTGTAACCAGCCATTCTGCAGCATCGGGATGAAGCCCGGGGAAATGCAGTTTTGCAACAGCATCCAGCCCTCTTTCATCGGTTCCCATGTATTTGTTTCTGTCGGGCCAGTATTTACCGAACCCGGTTTTTAATAAAATAATTGAATTAGCGGGTATCTCCCCGTTTTCTTTTTCCCAGTTCTTAAAATCTTCTGTCATAATTAAATAATCTCTGTCTGCAGAACATTTCTCAGAAACATCTATTACGATTCCCCGGCCAATCAAATTTTCAATGGGGATCTCATCAACTGATTGTTTCCCTTTATAAAAGTGGATTGGCGCATCCATATGTGTTCCTCCATGTTCGGCAGTGCAAAACTTATTAGCCGAATAGAAGTAACCTTTTGGGTTCATTCCTCTAAATTCAACCTCAAGCTGAAATCCCTTTTCTGTCGGCCAGAAGATGGTAAGTGAATCAAACGGATAAGTGAGATCAATAATTTTGTCCCCCGAAATGTTATCAAACTGTGCCAGCGAAAATGGAGTGGTCCATAAAAACATCAAAACAAAAACATAAAATTTTATTCTCATTTTCTTCTTCCTTTTAATTAAAATTATTCAATCTCATCCATTTCAATTAACTCTTCCTTTAATTCACTAAGACCAGAAATCATTGGTAGAAGTATTGGAGAAATAGCTTTAGTTAGTTCAACTATTTTTGAGAATTTGTTTTCTCCGTTTTCATTTTCTGGATTATCATCTGCTTCTTTTAAAATTGCCAAACCAATTAATACCATTCCATATTTGTATCTTGCGCTAAGTAATTTATGATCAGTTTTTGTATTTGCTTTTTGTTCAGTTAACAGATGGATATTATCCATATTGATATAAAAGTCATATCCATGTTCACCTGAATCAATAACTTTTAAAGCATGCTCTTTGGTGAAATCGTATTTAACCCATTCCTCTTCTTTTATTTCTAAAATATTTGGTGATGCAAGTTGATCCTTGTTCTTTTCATCCCCATTTTCATCTCCGATCGGAGGTTTTCGCCTGCCACCGTTACCTCCAGAATACATTATTTTCTTATCGATTTTCACATTGAATTCATCTTTCAATGCTTCAGCCTTATTAACATCAATAACCTCACTCGCGAAATGCAGAATATCACCTACATAAGCCCCAGTTGGTAACTCAACTTGTAATGTTGCAGTACCATTCCAAAGGTTAATGGAGAAATTCTGAGTTTCGATGCCTCCAATTTTTAGTGAGAACTTGCCTGGATCATTATCTCTGTATAAATAATCATTTACTGCATCTGTTTTATACTTTATTCTAAACCTATGATTAATTGGACAAAGCTTAGGTTGAGTGCGGGGGAACTCTTTTTCTAATTTAAAGAAAGAGGGAAATCTTTTTCCTTCGTATTTTGATATAGGTGCTGAACCTTTAGTATTAAAAGGATTGGGGAGGCGAATACCCTTAATAAAAAGTTTTGATAAAGTTGGAGAATTTTTTAATATGTTTTCTATAACTTCGGCTAAAGGTTTAGAATCTTCTAGTTTACCTTCAATATCTTCGCGTCTTCTTTTTTCCTTTAATTCTCTCAATCCTCTATGATTTTTAAGTAAATCAGCAAGCGCACTTTCGATGCTACTTTTTAATTTACCTTCACTTAATCTATCTCTGCTATTCATAAATAAATCTTCTCTATGTCGACCGGCGATATCTGAACAGTCGATTAATATCAAAATAGAATCAGCTATATAACCAAGTTGAACAGAATTTCTTGTAAAGAATGAGTTGGTTAAAAATCCATGGGTTTGTCCGTTGATTGAGAAAACAGCCCCCTCATTTTTTGCATACTTTTCTTTTTGATTCCTCTTAAAGGCAAATATTAAAACTTTTAAATTTTGACCATCTATAGTAACAGTTGCAGATGTAGGAAATCCATCTTCTAAATTTTCTCTCTTATCTTCTTCTAAGCGAACTGTTAAACCAGATAGAGTTGTCTCAAATGTGTGACCAGTATATCCTTTTCTTCTTTCAAACAATCTGATTGGTAGTCCAAGCGATGGCATTAATAATGATAATCTGTTATATAAATCGAATAAAATGTTTGTTCTTAACCCAGGTCCGATATTATATTCATATAATTTTATAAACGTGCCCCAGGCGAGAGGTTCACTATAAGCGTCAGGATACTTGCCTGGCAATAGATTTAATGTATCCGCCTGAAATGTTAAAATTTTCTTATTTGGTGCAAGATAGCGGTAACATGAACTTCGTACATTACTTGCTGGATCATCCCTACGTACAATAGTAAAACCCCATTCATTTATATCCTGCTTAGTTAACAATGCAGGATTTCTTTTGGTAATTATTATTTGCAGATTTTTTTCTCCACAGAATCTAAAAACGCCAGTTCCACCCATGTTAAATTTTCCTTGAACGAAAGGAATACGCAACTTGTTTGATCTGTCAAGAGACAGCAAGGTATTTTTCATTTCTTCTGCGAATTGTCCCTCACCCTTATCAATAATAGAATATGAAGGGGAAGTTTTATTGCCGGTAGAGACCAAACATATATTTTCCGATAATTTTGTTCTCTCAAGAGCATTTAAATTAGCCAATTTGCCATTTTCAATATTAAAGAATCTCATCATTCCATCACTAATTGACTGGGGTGCTTCTTTACTCTCAGGATCGATATTGAGTTTATAACACTCAGCCAAGAAAGATGTATCAATCGAGTTAATCAATTTCTCTACAAGCGCTTGATCGGGTTTGCTCTGTTGATTACCAATTGTTGAAAAATTATTTTCTCTGCCACCGTAATAAGTCCAAGACTTATTATCATCCCAATACCCAGCTTTAATTAAAATATCTACGACTTCTTTTTCAGTATTAGCATAAGCAAGTTTAACACACAAAGTTTTATTATCCATTGCTATCCCCTATTCTTTTTTCTTTCAATTTCTCTTTTAATTAATTTATAGATGGTACTTCCTTCATAATTTATTTCTACTACATCATAAATCAATTTCTTCTTTTTATAGTCTATATTTTTTTCATTGAAAAAACTTTTCGTATTTAGATAGTAATAATTACCAGCTTTGTTTACTTTTAAAGAATTCTCATCATTTTCAACTGATAGAATTAAATATAGATTATTATCTCTGGGATCTTCTGCATTTGTTGCTATTTTCATATAACTAGTTTCATCGATTTGCATTTTTGCTACAGCTGGATTTGAGAACCCCATATTACCATTTTTGTGTACTGTAAGCTTCACCTTGCCGCTGGCCATTGCCGGTTTCCAATAATTTAACTTCATTTAACACCTTCTTTATATTTCTTGCGCCAATATAATCATTAATTAATGTTTTGTCAAGTGTTTTTATTTGTGTCGTTAATTTGTGCGGGTGATTTGTGTGTTGTTTTGTCGAATTTTGGATTATTCTCTAACAAAAGATGATCCTATCTATCCTATTAAAATAGATCGATCTTATTAAGAAACGGAAAGTTTAAAATAAAAAAGGGCACAATGTGCCCTTTATGTTTTACTGTATATTATAATTAAACCATTGCAGGTTTCTTACTGCTAAATTCCAGCTTTGCGTTTTCTCCAACGGATACGTATATGGTATCGCCAGCTGAGAATTTATCCACCAGCAATTCCTGTGATAAAGGATTAACAAGATACTTTTGTATTGTACGCTTTAACGGTCTTGCACCAAACGTTACATCGTAACCGAGGTTTGCAAGCCAGTCTTTTGCTTCATTATCAATTACAAGCGTAAAAGCTTTTTCCTTCAGCATTGCGGTTACTTTGTTTAGCTGGATATCGACAATCTCTCGAATCTCTTTATGCGTTAACGGTTTGAAGAGAACAATTTCATCAATCCTGTTCAGGAATTCTGGTCTTATTGTTTTTCTTAACAGCTCAACCATTCTTTCTCTCAATTCTCCCATTGCCGTTTCTATCTGGTCTTCTTCTATATTAAACAATCTTTCCTGGAGCAAACCGGAACCAAGATTAGATGTCATTATAATTATTGTGTTCTTAAAGTTAACCGTTCTTCCCTGGTTGTCGGTCAATCTTCCGTCATCCAGAACCTGAAGCAGAACATTAAACACATCTGGGTGTGCTTTTTCAATTTCATCAAGCAGCACAACCGAGTATGGTCTTCTTCTTACGGCTTCGGTTAATTGGCCGCCTTCCTCGTAACCAACATATCCCGGCGGTGCGCCTATCAGCCTGGAAACAGAAAACTTCTCCATATACTCGCTCATATCAATACGTATCATTGCATGTTCATCATCGAAAAGATATTCAGCAAGCGAGCGGGCAAGTTCGGTTTTACCAACACCTGTTGTTCCAAGGAAAATAAACGAGCCAATCGGTTTATCTGCATCCTGCAATCCAGTTCTCGATCTGCGGATAGCATTTGCAACTGCCGATACAGCTTCATCCTGTCCAACTACTCTTCTGTGCAATTCGGATTCAAGATTAATTAGTTTGCTTCTTTCGCTTTCAAGCATTTTGCTTACTGGAATCCCCGTCCATTTGGAAACAACTTCTGCAATATCTTCAGCATCGACTTCTTCTTTTAACATCTTTTTATTTTTCTGAAGATCTGCAAGCTCTTTTGTTTCCAGTTCAAGTTTCTTTTTAAGATCGGATATTTTTCCGTAACGAAGCTCCGCTACTTTACCAAGATCACCTTCTCGTTCATACTGTTCAGCAGCACTTTTAGCATTTTCAATCTCGCTCTTAATCGATCTTATCTTTTGAATCTTATCTTTCTCAAGCTGCCAGTGCATCTTCAGCTTGTTTCTGTCTTCTTCATTATTGCTCAGTTCCTTTTCAATTTCTGCAAGTCTTTTTGCTGAAGCCTCATCGCGTTCACGCTTAAGTGCTTCTCTTTCAATTTCAAGCTGCTTTACTTTTCTCTCAATTACGTCAAGCTCCTCCGGCATAGAATCAATTTCAATGCGAAGCTTCGAAGCAGATTCATCTATCAGATCGATTGCCTTATCCGGCAGAAACCTGTCGGTTATATATCTTTCAGAAAGCTGTGCCGCTGCCACAATTGCACCATCGGTTATTCTAACACCATGATGCACCTCATAGCGTTCCTTCAATCCTCTTAAAATTGAAATCGTATCTTCTTCGGAAGGTTCCGTTACGAGTACAGGCTGGAATCTTCTTTCGAGCGCAGCATCTTTTTCAATATGCTTTTTGTATTCGTTAAGTGTTGTCGCACCGATTGCATGAAGCTCACCACGCGCCAATGCCGGTTTGAAAATGTTTGCGGCATCCATCGCACCCTGTGTTGCGCCCGCACCAATTAATAGATGAAGCTCATCTATAAATAATATTATTTCGCCTTTGGCATTTTCAACTTCTTTAATTACTGCTTTAACACGTTCTTCGAACTGACCACGAAACTGAGTGCCTGCTACAAGAGCTCCCATATCGAGAGCAACAATTTTTTTTGTTTTTAAGTTCTCAGGCACATCACCCGATACTATTCTGTGCGCAAGTCCTTCAGCGATTGCAGTTTTTCCAACTCCCGGTTCTCCAATCAATACAGGGTTATTTTTTGTTCTTCTTGATAACACCTGGAGAACTCTTCTTATCTCTTCATCTCTACCGATTACAGGATCGAGCTTACCGGCTTTAACAAGATCGTTTAAATCCCTTCCGAACTTCTTCAGCGCCTGGTAAGTATCTTCAGGATTTTGAGATGTAACTCTTTGATTACCGCGCACTTCTTTAAGTGCGGCAAGAATTATATTCTTCGATACACCGTTGTCACGTAAGAGCTGTCCTGCTTTCCCTTTTTCTTCGGAAAGAGCAATCAAGAGATGTTCGGATGAAACGTAATCATCCTTCAGGTTCTTTGCTTCGTTAGCTGCTGCATCAAGCACCGCTGCAAGATTCTGAGACATCTGCTGGTTACCAATCCCTGCACCGGTTACCTTTGGCAATGATTCAAGAATTGCGTTAACTTTTAGTTTTATCGGATCAACGCTGCCAATTGTTTTTCTTAAAATAGAATCGGCAATGTTGCCTGATCCCTGTATCAATGCAGCCAGCAAGTGCGCCGGTTCCAGAACCTGGTTGTTGTAGTTTTGTGCTATTTCAACCGAGTTCTGCAGAACTTCCTGCGCTTTTACGGTTAGCTTATTTAAATTATAATTCATTTTAATTTTCCTCTCACAACCACCCTGACTTTGTTCTAAATTAGAACCTGTCTCAAAAATCCTTTGTGAAATCTTTGTGCCTTAGAGCCTTTGTGGTATTTTTTTGCCACGAAGACACCATGTCTCAAAGAAAACACTAAGATTTATTTTTCAGAAACAGCCTCTCAGGGGAGGTTAATATTTTTTCACTTCAACATACCAGTCGCTTGATTCTTCCATCATCTTATTAAGTCTGTTTACAAGCTTGTGCGGATCATCAAGCGATCCTTCCAATAATAATGCTGATTCAAATAATTGTTCTGTAACGTTTTTTATGTATTCGTCATTCGAATCTTTTTTAAACACACTGAGAACATTCCTAATCAACTTATGATCTTTATTAACTTCAAATATTTTTTTCTGATCAGGCATCTGCTGATTCGCCATCTTCATCATCTTTAACATAGATGATGACATTCCTTCTTCTTTTGCTACGAGACAGGACGGACTGCCGGAAAGTCGTTTTGATTCCTTGACATCTTCAATCCTGTCGCCGAGAATATCTTTCATCTTTGCAAGCAAACTGTCAAAATGAAGCTGGTCATCACTCGAAAGTTTTTCTTTTTCCTCTTTCTTCTCTTCAACAGATTCCAGCTTTTCAAGTTTTGCGGGATCAATATTTTCTACAGATTTCAGATCAAAATCTTTGTATTTTCCAAGTGCGTTGATAACAAATTCATCAACAGGATCGTAGAGATAGATCACCTCTAAACCTTTGCTCTTGAATATTTCAAGATGAGGATCGAGAGCAATTGCATCCCTGCTGGCGCCAAATGCATAATAAATTTCTTTCTGATCCTTCTTAATTCTTTCAACATATTCATCCAGCGAAACCATTTCTTCTGCATCTTTACTCATCGATGAATTAAAGCGAAGCAGGCTTTTATATTTATCAGCATTTGTGAAATCCATATAGCCAAGTTTAAATATCTGACCATGTGCCTTCCAGAACTTTTTATACTTATCAGCATCATTCTTTGCAATCTTCTGAAGATGTGAAAGAACCTGGCTTGTTACACTTGATGAGATTTTATTGAAAATCAGATCTTCCTGCAATGTTTCTCTTGATATATTCAGCGGTAAATCTTCCGAATCAACAACGCCAACAACAAAGCTTAAATACTCAGGAAACAGATCTTTATTCTTATGCTGGATTAGGACCCTCCGAACATAAAGGTCTAATCCATAATCATCCCTGTTAAACTTGTACCATTCGTTTGCTTTGGTTGGGATGAATAACAATGTACTGAACTGAATCGGCGCATCAACAGATGTGTGAATAGTCTCAAGAGGCTCTTCGGTGTCGTAACTTAAAAACTTATAGAACTCCGTATACTGTTCCTTATTAACAGAACTTTTTGGTTCGCGCCATAATGCTGAAATTGTATTTACCTTATCTTTTTCCAGAATAATAGGGAACTGGATAAAATTGGAGTGTTTTTTAATAACAGATTCGAGCCTGTACTTTTCAGCGAATTCAGATGCATCATCTTTCAGATGAATCTCGATTGAAGCACCTCTTTTAAATTTCTTTTCCGGTTCGGAAATTTCATAATTACCAAGTCCATCAGATTTCCATATAATTGAAGGCTCATCCTCTTTAAAAGATTGTGTTTGTATAACGACTTCTTTGGCAACCATAAAAACGGAGTAAAAACCAACACCGAATTTTCCGATTATATTATTCGCATCCTGTTTGCTGCTGGCAATTTGTTTCAAAAATTCCGCCGTGCCTGATTTTGCAATCGTACCTATATTGCTTACCAGTTCATCGCGGCTCATACCAATGCCGGTATCCGAAACGGTTAAAATTTTCTTTTTCTCATCAAACCCGATTTTTATTTCAAGAGGGAGTTTGCTGTTAGCAATCTTGGTCCCTTTGTTCGACTCGAACCTGAGCTTATCAAGTGCATCCGATGCGTTTGAAATCAACTCACGCAGAAAAATTTCCCTGCTTGTATAGAGTGAATGCACAAGAATATCAAGCAGTTGTTTTACTTCAGCTTTGAATTTATATTTTTTCGATGTTGCCTCTTTAGTTGCCATGAATTAAATCACTCCTATTTATTATTCACTATAGATTAGTTTCTTTTCTTAATGATGCAAGTTTAGTAAAAAGTTCTTTTTCTTCTCCAGATAAGTTTTTCGGAATTTCAATCTTAATTCTTACAAGCAAATCACCAAATGAAGTACTGTTTTCAGCAGTTGGAAATCCAAGTCCTTTCAATCTTAATACCTTGCCACTATCGGTTCCTGCAGGTATATCTATATTAATAGTCTTCCCGTTTAAAGTTCTAACCTGCTTCTTCCCGCCAAGAACTGCTGTGTATAAATCAACATATAGATCATGATATAAGTTACTTCCATCCAGTTCGAAAAAAGGATCCTTCCCGATGTTTAGTGTTAAATAAAGGTCTCCCTGTTGGCCACCATAAAAACCAGTACTTCCAAGTTCTTTTAATCTTAGCTTCTTCCCTGATTTTGTGCCGGGATTAATTTTAATTCTTATTTTCTTTCCCAGCACCGATATTTCTTTGGTAGCACCATGATAAGCTTCAACCATTGATATATATAATGAAGCTTCAACATTCTGTCCTTTTTGCTTCCGGGAACGTGTCCGGGTTCTTGCACCTCCTCCAAAAAAACTTTCGAAGAAATCCGAGAATCCGCTCACATTACCAAATATATCTCCAAGATCTCCGGAAAATTGATATTGCCTTCCTCCTCTTCCACCTCCAAATTGAGAGTAGAAATCGTTAAAACCTTGACCACGAGATTGATACTGTTTCCAGTTTGATCCAAGCATATCATACTGTTTTCTCTTTTCAGGATCACTTAGAACTTCATTTGCTTCCGTAACCTGTTTAAACTTCTCTTCTGCTTCTTTGTTACCTGCATTACGATCAGGATGATATTTCATTACAAGCTTGCGGTAAGCTTTTTTAATATCTTCCTTCGATGCATTTTTATCTACACCAAGTATTTTATAATAATCTTTGAATTCCATATTGCGGTAACAAAGTTAGTTTAAACAATCCGATAATTCATACAAAAAGGGCAACTAGTTATAGCTGCCCTTTTTATACTAAGATTGAAATTACTTTTAGTTAACTTTTATTTCGATCTCTTTGGGCTTCACTTCATCTGCTTTCGGAATTGTGATGTTCAACTGTCCATCTTTAAAGTCAGCTTTGATCTTATCCTGTTTAATTTCTGCAGGAAGTGAAAACGAACGATAGTATTTTCCAAATGATCTCTCAATCCTGTGGAACTTCTTTTCTTTAGTTTCCTTCTCCTGCTCTCTTTCGCCGCTGATAATAAGGTTACCATCGGAGAATGAAATTTTAACATTGTCTTTGTTCAAACCAGGAAGATCAACTGTCAGAAAATAGTTGTCCTTATCTTCTGCAGTATCAGTCAACGGCATCCAGACTGCATTTTCATATTCATCGTTTGCATCGGCTTTTTTATCCAAACCAAATCTGTTTCCAAAGGACCTGAACATCTTGTTGAACTCACGTTCGATATCCATTAATTCTCTAGCAGGATTAAATCTTACAATAGCCATGATTATACCTCCTGAAAAAAAATCTTAAAATTTAATTATTGTTCACAATTCAGAATAATCAAACCTTATGCCGCTCAGTATAAATTCCTCTAACTTATTGTGATATAATAAGTTACGAGAATTTTTGTTTTTATTATGTTGTGCGCCAGTTTGACTTATGCTCTGCACTATAGTTTGAATGTTTGACATAATTATCCATTATGTCTGCCATTCGTTCAGTCAAACAAAATGGAATGAAATGCTTTGTAATACTACCAAGAAGCTTAGGTCTATTTTCTTTTTATTGAACCTTCATATAGTTGTTAATTCTTTGTTTATAGAAATGTTTATTATTACTTTTGCATCCTTTAATTTGAATTTTTAGATGAGCAAAACATTCATTGAAGATACAATTGTTGCTCTGGCAACTCCCCCCGGTGTTGGTGCACTCTCTATTATCAGAATAAGTGGCCCGGAATCAATTCGAACTGCTGATAAGATTTTTATTGGAAAGCATTCTTTAACTAACTCTGAATCTCACCGGGTACATTATGGAAATATCATAGATGAAGAAAAAAATTTGATCGATGATGCTCTTGTCTCAGTTTTCAGAAAACCTAACTCATATACGGGTGAAGATTCGGTAGAGATAAGTATTCATGGCAATCCACTCATTGCACAAAAGATCATTGCTGTTTTGAACTCTAAAGATATCCGTCTTGCAGATCCTGGTGAATTTACAAAAAGAGCTTTTCTTAATAACCGGATTGACCTGGCTCAGGCTGAGGCTGTGATCGACGTAATAAACTCCAGAACTGAAGTTTCGCTTCGCGGATCCAGAAACCAGCTTGATGGATTATTATCCCAAAAAGTAAATGAATTAAGAGAAATGCTGGTAAATGCATCTTCGATCGTTGAACTGGAACTTGATTTCGCTGAAGAAGATGTTGAGTTCCTGAACAAGGATGAATTACTAAAGAGAATAGATTCTATTATCTCCGAAATAGAAAAACTGCTTTCAACATATAGTTTCGGAAAAGTGATTCGCGATGGAGTAAATGTAGCTATTGTCGGCCAGCCGAATGTTGGCAAATCCTCTTTACTGAATTATATATTGAAAGAATCCCGCGCAATCGTTAGCAGCATTCCTGGTACAACACGGGATATAATAAGAGAGGAGGTTTCAATCGATGGAATTCTGTTCCGGATTTTTGATACTGCCGGATTCAGATTAGCAGAAAATGAGATTGAAGAGGAGGGTGTTTTACGCTCTCGGAATGCTGTGAAAAACTCAGATTTGATTTTATTTGTTGGTGATGTTGAACAAGGCTTTTCTGAAGATATTCAATCAGAATTGAGCGAGCTATCAGAGCCAAGTTCGATCTTAAACGTTCTTAATAAAATAGACCTGAACTTGAATAATAATAAAAAAGCAGATGTTGAAGTTTCTGCCAAAACCGGTGATGGGATAGAAGATCTATTAAAATTGATGAAATCGAAGGCCCTGGGAACTTCCAGTTATAGTGAAAAAACTGCCTTGGTTTCAAATGTAAGGCACTATAATTCTCTAAAAAAAGCGAAAGAAAATCTACAAACTGCAAGGAAATCGACCGAAGATAATTTGAGTGGAGAATTCATCTCTGTTGATTTAAGACAGGCAGAAAACCATCTTGCAGAAATCATAGGCATTGTTACAACTGACGATATTCTAAACAATATTTTCTCAAAATTTTGCATCGGAAAGTGAAGTTTCACGTGAAACGGGAAGAGGAATAAATAGAATTTTCATACTCCATATTTCTCAGGTTTCACGTGAAACAGGGATATATTATTTGAAATGAAGTTTGACGTTATTGTAATAGGTGGCGGTCACGCTGGAATCGAAGCAGCTTCTGCCGCAGCTAGAATGGGATGCTCGGCTGCACTTATTTCGATGGATAGATATGCACTGGGAAGGATGTCCTGCAACCCGGCGATTGGTGGAACAGCAAAGGGTCACCTGGTTAGAGAAATTGATGCGCTTGGCGGTTTAATGGGACAAGTTGCCGATCAAACCGGAATCCAGTTCCGCATGCTTAATAAGTCCAAGGGTCCTGCAGTATGGTCTCCCCGTTGCCAGTCAGACCGTGAGCTTTACTCAAAGAAGGCATATGAGATAATCAATCAGACAAAAAACCTCGAGATTGTTGAAGAATCTGTTACCAATATTTTGATAGAAGACGGCAAGGCATTGGGAGTTTCAACTCAATCAGGAAGTGAAATTTTGGGGAAGGCTATTATTTTATCTTCCGGGACTTTCCTGAATGCGCTTATGCACACCGGTTTAAAATCTGAGAGCGGTGGACGATTCGGAGAAAAACCATCAACCGGTATAACAGAATCTCTGGTAAAACTAGGATTTGAAACAGGAAGATTAAAAACCGGAACTCCACCCAGATTAAGAAAGGATTCAATTAATTGGGATATTCTTGAAGTTCAGCCAGGGGATGAAAATCCACAACCATTTTCATTTCAAACAGATTTGAAGAATTTTCCTGATCTCCCTCAATTGTGTTGTCACATCACTCACACAAATGAGAAAGTGCACAAAACACTTGAGAAGGGTTTTAAGAATTCACCTATGTTTACCGGTTTGATTGGTGGTGTCGGCCCAAGATATTGCCCCTCAATTGAGGACAAAATTGTGAGATTTTCTGATAAGGAAAAACATCAACTTTTTCTTGAGCCCGAAGGTTTAGATTCGGATGAAATTTATGTGAACGGATTTTCAACATCCCTCCCTGCAGAGATCCAGCTTGAGGCTCTCCATAAAATAAAAGGCCTGGAAGATGTTGAAATGAATAGACCCGGTTATGCTGTTGAATACGATTTCTTCCCTCCTCACCAAATCGATAATACCCTTGAAACAAAATTGATCAGTGGATTATACTTTGCCGGTCAGGTGAATGGAACATCCGGATATGAGGAAGCTGCTGCGCAGGGACTGATAGCGGGAATAAATGCTGCAGCAAAAATCAAGGGAATAAAAGAATTAATACTTAAAAGAAGTGAAGCTTACATCGGCGTACTGATTGATGACCTGGTTACAAAATCAACAACAGAACCTTACAGAATGTTCACATCGAGAGCTGAGCACAGGCTTCTCTTAAGACAGGATAATGCCGACAGAAGATTGATGGGATATGGATATAATCTTGGTCTGATTCCTAAAGACTTATACGAAGATGTTTTAAGGCGAGAGACCATTATAACAACCGGTATTGAGTTTTGTACAAATAAAAAAATTCATGCACGTGATATTAATGAGTACTTGCTTTCAATTAACTCCTCACCAATTGATGCTACGGAATCTATCTCGAAACTTTGTAAAAGACCCGAACTTAATTTAAAAGATATTCTGGATCATAATGGTCTCCAAAGCGAACCGGATGTGAATAATCTGTTGGGTGATAATGTTTCATTGTCTCAGGTGGAAATTGAATTGAAATACGAAGGCTATATCAAACGCCAGGAACAAACAATTTTGAGACTTGAAAAATATGAAGATTTGACAATTCCTTCAACGTTAAACTATTTAACATTAAATGCTTTTTCTGCTGAAGCAAAAGAAAAACTAAATAAAATAAAACCAAGATCTATCGGTCAGGCTTCCCGTATCTCGGGAGTGTCTCCTTCTGATATATCTATATTATTGGTATATTTAAAGAAGTAAATTTTAGATGTTAAAATGGCAAATATGCAGGACCAATATCTTAAGGAAATCAATACATATTGCTGGGAAAATGGAGTCACACCTGAGCCAACCCGCGCTG
>JASFSF010000008.1:0-18392 GCA_050114555.1 Ignavibacteria bacterium | reverse complement strand
TAATTGGAACACTAGTTCTATGATTAACCGTATGAAAGAAGCATATGACTACTTGTTTGACAATACTCCTAATTCTAAATATGGTATTATTGCTGATCTAGGTGACTTAGTTGAATCTCCTGATGATTCTAATAGAACTCGTAAATCTGGAAATCCTTTAGATGTTGATGGTAAACATGCACAATACTTACGTGCTGCTTATGAGTCTATGATTTACGCAGTTAATAAAGCCTTAGAAAAACATGAAATCGTTTATTTTTACAATGTAACAGGCAATCATGATTTTGAAACAGCTACAGCAATTCGTGAAGTAATTCGAGTAGCCTTTTTAAATAATCCACGAGTTATTGTAAATGACACTGCTCATCTAATTAAATATCACCATTTTGGTTCTGTCCTTCTCCAATTTTTTCACGGCGATAACATGAAATTACGACAAGCTGGTGAAACAATGGCTCATGATTGTCAATCAATTTTTTCTGAAACAAGACATCGTTACGCTCATGCAGGGCATACTCATGTAGATGCTGTTCATGATGGTAAACTATGTAAAGCTGAATCTCATCGTAATCTAGCCCCTAATAATCAATGGGCACATTCTATGGGTTATCGTAGACAACTAGGTACAATGAAAGCCATTACATATCATAAAGAAAATGGTGAAATCTCACGTAATACATTCACAGTAAATAGCTAGTAGACTAGTCTTCGGACTAGTTTATCAATCTATTTTAAAGGATTTTAATGTATCACATTTATTCTAGTAAATGTAATGACTTTATTTATGCCGTATATAAAAATAGTGTAATATATGATAAAGATATTAAAAAATTATTTGATGATGATACTATGCATAGTGCTTGGATTAGATCTGAAATAAAAGATAAAGCTTACGGCTTTAGATATTTATTTTCTTGTAATTCATATGAAGATGCTTTACAAAATTACCCTGAATATTTTATTTAAAGGACATTAATGGAATATAGATTATATACTGGTGATAGGTATAAATATCATTTACTGTGGGATAATGGTACAAAGAGTATAGCACAAAATACCGTAAAGGAATGTTTTATCGAAGGTTTAACTCGTCATACCCCCACTTTTTCATGGTATCCTAAAGATCCTATTTGCATTGTCGAATCTTTCGAAGATTTAGAAGAACGTTACCCAGAATTATTAATATAAAGGAAATATAATGCAAATAGCTTATTTAGTTGAACCTGTTAATGTAACTAATACAGGTGTATTACAAGGCAAATCTTTAAGGACTTATGAAGTACAAGTAGATTTTAATAGTAGTAATTCAGGCTGGAAACGAAAAGTTATCCCTACCGGAAAAGTATTTACTATTAAGAATGGACAAATTATCTCTAAAACTACTAAAGCAACTTTATCAGATAAATTTGTTTCTTCATATACTCAAACAAAAATTTCGTCTAATATTAATGATCTTAAAACAAGTTGGGGTTCTGCTCTTTTCGCTACTCCAGAACTAGGGTTACTAGCAAAGGCTTATGGTATTAGATCTGCTATAGCTAAAACTAAAAAACAATTACAAGAATATTTAGATACTATTGAATCAACTGAAGACAGTATAGAAGATACATCATTTCTTTTTAATAAGTATCCAGAATTATTAATATAAGGACTATTATGGCACATTTTTATGGCAAATTACAAGGAAATAGAGGTGAAACTACTAGACTAGGTTCTAAATCTTCTGGTATTACAGCAACTATCAATGGTTGGGATGTAGGAGTAACTACACAAATCGAATTTTCCGAATCATTAAATACAGACGTAGTTTATGTCTATGATACTAAAGGTTCTAATGGTGGTAGACATAATCTTATAATTTCTTATGCTTATATTAATGACAAATTTACTATTGTTAGTAATAGTTATCCAGAGTTATTTATATGAAACCTAAACCGAAATCAATAGAATATTGTATTAATTATATGAGCGATAAGCCATATTTTAATAATTTCCTTAGTAATATTATTCATGGAGAACCATTTACTAGTATAAATCCAGTAAATGCCCCTACAATGTTTTTTCGATGGCCAAAAAATCAATTAGACTATTGGCATAATATTCATGATGAATTATCAATAAACGAAATTAACTTATCTGGCAAATTTGAAGACTTACAAAATTACATATTTATGAAATACCCAATAGATAAATACCCAGAATATTATATATAGGAATTACTATGAATTTATACTCTATTTACTGTAATAAAGATAATAATGAATATTTAATGATAAATTCTACTACTAAAACGTATTCTTGGAAAATACCACTTAATTTTAGTAATCCAGTAGCAAGTTTCTTAAATTTCAGATCTACTGAGGAAGATTTTATAGAATATATTAATAAAGAAGAAGTTAATAAGCAAATACCGTTAATACAAAATAAATCTAAAGAAGAAATTATTAACACTCACCCAGAACTATTTATTTAAAGGAAATATAATGCATTTTACTCCCGCTATGGCCTCATTAATGTCAGATTCAATACGTACAAGATATGACTATCGTACCAAAACAGCAATTGAATACCCTGAAAATCCTGCTCTTGATGAAGCTTGTATTAATTATCTTAAATCTAGAAGTGACTATCAAGATTTTAAACTAAGCGTATTTGAATATCTAAGCAAAGCTCAATCTGATTTTAAGAAAACGCCAGAATTTAAACAATTATACCCCGAACTTTTCTTATAAGGAGTTATGTGAATCTAACATTAGAACAACAACAAATTTTATCTCATATTAAGGAGGATTCCGGCAAAGGACTCACATTAATTGATTCTGTTGCCGGGTCCTAAATTCCGGGAAAACTACTATGCTCGTAGCTATTGCAAACGCTATTTTTCATAAAAATGGTCTTTATATGGCTTATAATAAAGCAATTGCTACCGAAGCTTCTCATAAATTTCCTAAAACAACTAATTGTAGTACTACTCATTCACTTGCATATCAAGCAACAGTAAAACAATATAAATTAAAACTAGGTAATTTTAATTATAAAAGTATTACAGAAAGAATTAAATATGAACAAAAACTAGATATTCTTGATAATATTCGAGAATTTTGTTTATCTAAATATATCAATTTTCAAGACTATTCCAAAGTAAAAAACTTAACTAGAAGTACCGAAACTTTGTGTATGAAATACTTAGATTTAATGGAAACTGGTAAAATTGAATGTACTCATGATTTCTATCTAAAATTATTCCATATTCTTTTATCTAAAGGTAACATTACTTATAACAACTTTGATTTTATTATGCTTGATGAAGCAGGTGATTTAAATGAAGTAACACTAGAAATCTTTAGGTTACTACCAGCAACTCGTAAAATTGCAGTGGGTGATCCTTTTCAGAATATTTATACTTTTAATCATACTATTAATTGTTTTAAAGAATTAAAAAATGAAGGTACGTTATTTCGTATGTCACAATCATTTAGAGTAGCCGATTTTATTGCAAAAAAAATTGAAAAATTCAGTAAAAAATATCTAGATTCTGATATGTCTTTTAAAGGTATTACTGTAAAAGATACTACTATTAAAACTAAAGGTTATCTAACTCGTACTAATGGTGCTCTTATTTCTAAAATGATCGAATTAGAGCAACAAGGTACCGAATTTGGACTAGTTCGTAAAGCATCTGAAATTTTTAAACTGCCTTTAATGCTTTGTAGTTTAAAATACCAAGGATTCATTACTGAACCAGCCTATAAACATATCCAAGTAGACGTTAATGATTGGCATGAATCTCCTGAATTAAAACATCAATATAAATCGCCATTATCCTATCTAAGTAAACTTTATGCAGATGATATGCAACTTATGCAGGCTATTCGTTTAATTCAACGTTATGGTATTGCTACTGTATTATCCACTTATAAAGAAGCTCGTAAACACGAAAAATCTAAACAATCTTATATCCTAGCAACAGCTCACTCATGTAAAGGTATGGAATTTGATGAGGTTACTATTGCTTCTGATTTAAATGAATCTATTTCTAGTATAAAACAAGCTATTGATACAGGCAAATCATTAGATTCATTAATAACTTCAGAACAAGAGTCTCTTAACCTTTACTATGTAGCTGTAAGTCGTAGTAAAAAAAGCTTAATTAACGCAATTCATCTTTAAAGGATTACTATGAAACCATTGCCAGAAGAAGTTTATCAAAGCAATTTTCGTAAATATTATGCAGAAGCATTTATTACTTCTAATACAATATACTCTACAAGATTAATAGCAATAAAAGATGAAAATTTATTTCCAGTTAATATTAAAGTTGGGCCTCAATTTGGTTTTAGTTTTATAATTAATAATAATATATGTCAATTAACACGGGATTTTTATAGTGGTATTCAAATTAAAGGTTATAAAATTTATGATTTTCAAAAAACTAATATTAATGATTTAATTACCAGAGAAAAAGAATTATTAACTGCTTATAAACAATCCGCAAGTAATAAAGAAAAACTAGTGAATGCATTAACCAGTATGAAAACTAATTACCCTGAATTGTTTATTTAATTATGAAACTAGGTATTTATTTATATACAAATCCTTTTGGTGAAAAATATAAACATTGTATTTTCGTTACCGATGAAGATAGCTATGGATATAACTATATAGATTTAACTACAAAAAATAAAGGTTGATTTCAAGCACCTTCTTTAGTAGCTCATAATTTAAAACTTATTCATGAATGTGATCCTGATGAAGCAATAGATTTATATCCTGAATATTTTATATAAAAAGGATTTTATTAATGATAAATTATTTAATTAATTATTTTACATCTAATTATGTAGCTAAAGTTGATGATAAGTTTTATCCTATTGAAATAGAAAAAAATAAGGATATATCCTTTTTTATAGGTCATATTGATTATGATAATACTTATTATATATACTATAAAAACAGTTTTTATTTTATAATTAGATTATTGTATGTTATTAAGTATCCACCAAATAAATTCTATTCTAAAATAGATTATCCAGAGCTATTTATTTAAAGGAAACACATGTTTACAGATAGCCATATCGGAAAAGTAGTTTTTTATGATGTGTACAATAAATTAAGTAAAGAATTATATAGAAATTATATTACATATATTCATGATATAGATATGTATAATAATTTTGTTGTAACAGATTACTGTATACCAGATAATGCTGATGAAGGATCACTTAATAAAGAGACTCTTAGTTGTGATATTACTAACTTAGATGTCACTATACATAAAGTTATGTCTTTTAATGAGTTTAAAAAGCAATATCCAGAACTACTTATATAGGAGATTATATGGATACAGATCAAGATTATTCTCCTCATAGTTTATTACCTGCTTCTGAACCTAGAACAGTAGATTATGAGCTTGGTTATTTTTACAATAATGTAGCTAAACATCTAATTAAAGATACTGTCAGGTTAATGAATAATGGTTTACATATTGATCTAGATAAAGTAGAAGAACTTGAAAAAGTATTAGATGAACAATTAAAAACAGTAGAAGTGGAACTAGCTAATAATCCACTAATTAGCACATTTCAAAAACTTCAACATAAAAAACATACTAAGGATTATATTTCTAATCGTAAATCAAAAATGCGTTCATCAGATTATTATTTAAAACCTTTTAATCATAAAAACATGGTTCATAGAAGCTATTTTATGGATTTATATGCTACACAATATAACCTACCTATACCAGAAGAGAAACTAAGTGGTTCTTCTATCGGTAAATGGCCTATTAAACTAGTAAAAGCATATGCTAAAACACGTCCTATATTACAAAGATTACTTAATGGTGAACTTACTACTCATCCATTAATTGATAAAGCTATGAATCTATTAGCTAGTGATAAAGCAAATATTTATAATGAAAAGTATTTACAACAAATTAAAAACCCTGAAATTCCTTTACCCAAATTTAATCCTGCATCTTCTAAACAGAAACAAGAATTATTTGCTTGGTTAGATATCAAAGCAGAGAAATTTTCTAAGGATACTGGATTACCTAGTTTTGATCGTAGTGAAGTTGAACGAATTAATAAAGAAACTCTAGATCCGGATGTAAAACATTTTACACAATGTTTTATTGATCATTCCTTTGCTGCTATTGTACGTAATAACTTCATTGAAGCTTTTTATCGCTATACAGTAAATGATCGTTTATATGGACAGTATAAGCTACTTGGAGCAAAAACAGGTAGATATACTAGCTCTAACCCAAATATGCTTAACAGCCCTTCTACTGGTTCTGTATTTGCTAAACCTATTAAACAATGCTTTACTGCTCCAGAAGGTTTTCTTATTGCTACTGCCGATTATTCAGCTCTGGAAGACCGAGTTATGGCATCATTATCAAGAGATGCTAATAAATGTGGTCTATTTTTAGAAAACCTAGACGGCCATTCATTATCAGCTACTTACTATTATCCTGATAGAGTTAAAGAATTAATTGGTGATTTCATTGATAATAAAGAAGCATCAAAACTACTAAAACAATTAGTAGATGATGGAAACAAAACTGCAAAAGATATTAGACAAGATGCAAAACCAATTTCATTTGGACTCGCTTACGGAGCTTTTCCAAAAAAAGTTGCAGCTACCGTAAAAATTTCTTTAGTGGCTGCTGAATCAATATTTAATGCCTACCATAATGAATTATATCCGGGAATTACAAAATATCGTGAAGAATATGTATTACCTGTAACTAAAGAAAAAGGTAAAATACACCTAGGTCTAGGATTCTACTTAAACTCTGATGATCCTGGTCGAGATATTAGAACATTAAATAATGCTACTTGTCAGTTCTGGTCTATTCTTACTGCATTAACTATTAATAAAATGCACCGACTTATTGATAAAGCTAATTTACAAAATGATATCATAGTAACATCTACTATTTATGATTCTATCTATTTTGAAGTACGTAATGATCCTATTATCATAAAGTGGTTAAATGATAATCTCATTCCTATTATGTTAACTGATTTCATGGAAAATCAAACAATAAAAAATGAAGCTAACCTAGAAATTGGTACTTCTTGGGCAGATCTGTATGAATTATCTAATAATGCTAATTTAGAAGATATTAATTCTGTGTTAAAGGATATAAATGGCAACTAATAATGATTATTATAGATTATCTTTTTTATTAAATAATCTAAAAACAATAACAAATATTGATTTTAAAGCTATTAAAGATTTTGATGTAGAATCTTTTAGTTATTGTTGGATTTTTATTGATAAAAAGACAAATAACTATTGTAAAATAGAGTATAGAGAAAATGATTCTTTAAATGATATATTTATAAAATTTAAAAATAAATATCCAGAGTTATTCATATAAGTTTTAGGGAAGATACAATGCAACAAGTATATCGTAAAAAACTAGGTGCAGCAATTCAAACTCGTTTAGACCAAGCATTAATAGAAGCAACTTATATTCAATCTATGATAGACGTGCAACGATGCCGATATGAAGTATATAGATTATTAACATTTGATTTTGAAGATGCTAGAATGCTTGCTAGAATGCCAATAGACCTTACAAATTTATCACGAGCTGATATTGAATCACAATATCCAGAATTATTCATATGAAAAAATTTTTTAGTACCTCAAATTTTAATTATAAAGATTTAGAAAACTATTTTAATTTTATATGGGATAATAACCATACTAGATGTTTTTATGATTACAAAAAAACTAAACAATTATTTATAGAAGATGCAGTTACTACAGTTCTATGGAAATTATTATCTTATAAAGAGATTAATTCTATAAATGAATATTCAGAAATTGCGCATGAAATCTATCCTTATATAGATCAATATGATATATCATCTTTTTATAAAAATAAATATGAATCATTAAAACTTAATAATCCGGAATTATTCATATGATTTATATTTCTAATTATGGTCATAAATATGATATCGATTTATCTAGTTGGAATAAATATACATTTAATGCTACTTTAATTGAACCTGTATTTTTTGCAGATATAACTATACATCTATCATTACCATATATTCAAGAAGAAATTCCACAATTTGTTAAAGACCATCCTGAATATTTTATATAGGATTTACTATGATTTATATACCGCAATTAGATGCTACATACCCTTCTATTGAAGATTACCTTCATGATATTATACGTAGCACATCTGATCCAGAATACGCTGAATGTGATTTACATGATGCTGTATCTGAGATATTTCCAGATATAAATTATGATAATTTAAATATCGACTATAATTGCTGGCAAGAACGAGAAGGCCCTTACGTTATTGGATGGGATTACCAATTTAGTTTTGATGAAACTGAATTTAAAGAAAAATATCCGGAGTTTTATATATGATAATAACTAATTTACTTTGTAATAAAGATATAGATACTAATAAAATTAAAAATATGGAATGGTATATTATAAGATTACAAGCAATAAAGAAATTTAGTGAAGATGCTAATACTATTTTAAATAGTTTAAAACAATCACACCCAGAGTATTTCATATGAATATTGGCGATACTTATTTTAGAATTTATAATAGACGTTCAAATTTAGGGGAACGTATACATCTAGTAGTATATGAAGTAACAGAGGTGATATCTACTATGCATTTTAGAGCACAAGTTATATATAATTCTCGTCATAATAAAAGAGGTAAACCTAATGCAATTCGTCGTATAGATAAATACACAAAATATAATTATACTACATTTGAGCAATTTAAATTAGATTACCCAGAGTATTTTATCTAAATTAATAATATTAAAAGGATACATATGGAACCAATACAAGTTGATAAATTGTACTATGATCAATTTCTTGATTTACTACCGCCTGAAAAACGATGTTTTATAGATAGTAAAGTAACTGCTGATAAATACTATTTAGTATTTGAACATACTCCTATCGGTGGATTTACAACTAATTCTGATGGCAGTATTAAAGGACTATTTTCTTTAAAACAAGGATATGGAACAGATATCCTTAATATAGCAATAGAGCAAATTAATAAAGATTATAGTACTAACAATATTAAAGTATTTTGTATTGGTGATTATCTAAAAAATTTTTATGCTAAATCTGGATTTAATGTTGTAAATACTATTAAATGGGATAATGCAAAAGCCCCAAATAAATGGGATTATTCACTTTTAGGTACACCACCACTTTATACTATGGAATTGTAATTAGTGGCTTTCTGTTACTCGATGTAAGTCCACTATTATTCATGTTTACTCCTTTGATGTTTTTTGAGTAACTAGAGTAGAGCTTCTTGTCCTTTCTCTACTCTATGGTGCTCAACACCAATAAATTAATTTATAAAGGAATTTATATGCGTATTAACAAACAACAACTTGCCGAAGATATTATGCTACATAATGTATTCGAAGCAGCAACTAAAACACAAGTTCTACAATTTGTAGAAGACTTTTTTGCAATCATTGAAGATAAAGTAGTTGCAGGTGATGTAGTTGCTATTGCTAGCTTTGGTAAATTCGAACGTTATCAAAAACAAGACGGTTCTTATAAACCTAAATTTACTCCATATACAGAATTTAAAGCAAAAGTTCAGTAATGAATCAAAGATGATTAGTTTACCAATCTACTATACAAAACATTATAAAACTAAGCCAGATAAGACCTTTTATGTTGGTTTGAATTGGTTTAGAAATGCATATCATCATGAGATTAATGAAGTAAAAAAATATTATCATAGTTTAGTAGCTACATATAATAATATAACTGCCATTAATGGACCATACAAATTGAAAATGTTAGTGTATTATAAAAATCCTTCTAGTGATGGGCATAATGCGACTATTGTAGAAAAATTTTTTCTTGATGCTATTCAAGAACTTAATATAGTAAAACAAGACAATGTTAAGTATCATTTGGGTACAATATGGGAAGTAGCTGGACAAGATAAAGATAATCCTAGAATGGAAATAGAGATAATTCCACATGACTCCTGATTTAATTAATGGTTTATTTGAATTTTTTTGGCGGTACACTTATACTTCTAAATGTAATTCAATTATATAAACATAAAACTATCCAAGGAGTCCATTGGCTCCCAACTTTATTCTTTACTAGTTGGGGTTTATGGAATCTCTATTTCTACCCATCACTAGATCAATGGTACAGTTTTATGGGTGGTTTATGGATTGTTACCACTAACTCTATTTGGCTTACTCAAATAATTTATTATAAAAAGGTAATATAATGTTAACGTCCCTAGCTATTATTAATAATAATAAAATTACGATATTTAAATGTAATATAAACACTTTAGAAGTATTTGATACATTTGAGACTGATAAAGACAATCTATCCGAAATATATACTTATATTTGCTCATTTTGTAAAAGTATGCTTGTTCCTTCTTATTATAGTATTGATATAAAAAAATATGATGAATATAGATATTGGTATCGTACTTTATATCGATATGCAAAACATAATCATAATATTAGTTTAGTTATTACTACAATTGATATTAAAGATTTACCTAAAAATTTAATACCAAAGGAGCAAAATGATTGAAACTGCAGAAGGCAAGTCTCATTTTGTCATCAAACGAGATGGGCGATTAGAACCTTATAATCCTTCTAAACTTTATCAAGTTCTTCTATGGGCTTGTAATGATAGCGAAATTCTTGCTAATTCAATATTAGAATCAATGGATCTTAAAATCTATAATAAAATTCATATTTCTACTCTATTAGATGAAGTTATTGATACTGCTATGAATCTTACATCTAGATTAACACCACAATATGCAGAAGTAGCTCAACGTCTTTATCTCCAAAAAATGTATAAAGAACTATATTCAATACGTAGAGGTGAATATCCTAACTATAACCTAGTCTTAAAAAATCTAGTTGATAATAATAATATTATTGACGTATTTAAAATACTATCCGAAGAAGAACTAGTTAAACTAAATAAAGCTATTAAACCTGAAAGAGATTTTAGATTACCATTTGCAGGTCTTTTAACCTATTTCAGTAAAAGTTCTTTGAAAATTAATAATAAGCCAGTAGAACTTCCTCAACATGGATTCATGCGATTAGCTATCCAAGCTTTTCTTTATGAAGATCCTTCAGAACGTACCGATCTAATTATTAAACGATATAATGATCTTTCACTTGGAGAATATACAGAAGCTACTCCTAAATGGCTAAACTCATTAACTAAAAACCCTCAGATGGCTTCTTGTTGTTTACATCAAATGGATGACTCTATTGAATCTATTAATGAAACAATTGCAAATATTGGACAATATTCAAAATATGGTGGAGGTAATGCAGTAGATATTTCTTCTCTTAGATCTAGGAATTCTACTATTGGTACCAATGGTAAATCATCTGGCCCTATTCCTTTTATTAAACATATTGAATCTTCAATTAATGCCTATAATCAATTAGGAGCTAGACCGGGTGCTTGTGTAGTTACTTTTCCGTGGTGGCACTTAAATGTAATGGAGATGCTTGAACTTAAAGATGAAGGCGGTGTAGAATCTGCTCGTGCTCGTAATCTCCAATATTCAATTAAGATTAATAGACTATTTCTAGAGCGTATCCAGTCAGGAGAAGATATTACACTTTTTGATCCCAAAGAAGCTAAAGAACTCCTTACCTTACATGGAGAATCATTTAATAAAACTTATACAGAATTTGAACAAAAAGGTCTTGGCAAAAAAATATCTGCTCGTGAAGTAGCTTATAAACTTGCACAAATTCGTGCGGAGACTGGTAATCTATATATATTCTTTGATGAAAATGCAAATGAAAAAACCCCATTCAAAGAGAAGATTACACAATCAAATCTTTGCACTGAAATTTTCTTACCAACTAAAGCTGCTAAACCTATAGCTAATAATCTATCTTATGACTATAATACAAATAAACATAAAACTAGTTTTGAGTATGAAGCAGGATCTTTAGCGCTTTGTAATTTATCATCTATTAATGTAGCTGCTTTTATGGATAAAGATTATGACGAACGTTATGAAATTGCTTATAACTTACTTAGAGCTTCCGATAACTTAATTGATTACCAATATTATCCAATTAAAGATGGAGAACATTTCAATAAAAATTATAGAGCAATTGGTATTGGTATGAATAACTTAGCTTACCATTTTGCCCGTAAAAATATTAAGTACTCAAGTCCAGAAGCACTAGCAGAAATGGAACATATCTCTTATGAAATGAAATATGTATTTCATAAAGCAAACGAACAATTAGCTAAAGAACGTGGTAATTTTCCATATTACTCACGTACCAATTGGAATAAACCATCTAGATTCGCTACTTTATTTGCAATTGCTCCTACAGCTAGTTCATCTTTAATTATCGGTGCTACGGAAGGTATTGAGCCAGTAGTCAATCTTATTAATGAAAAGACAGGTACTTACTCTACAAAACAGCTAGTACCAGAAATTAGAACATTTGGATCTAACTACGAACTAGCATTTGATGTACCAACTAAATCCTTATATGATCTAGCTGCTATTAGACAACGTATCTTACTAGATCAAGGACAGTCAATTAATACATATGAGAAAAATACAGATTCTGCTTATAAAATTATTAGTGATATAATTTATGCAGAATCTATTGGTCTTAAATCACTTTACTATTTACAAAGTAAAAATTCAGAAGTAGAAGTATGCGAAAGCTGCTCTAGTTAGGAGGATTATGTCAAATATTATTAACCTTAAAAAACCTGCCTCTAATCCTGTTTTTGGTGGGCAGTCTGGGGGACTTTTCCTCCGAACCGATAAAGTAGAATACCCTATCTTTAAGCAACTCTATGAAGCAGCCTTTGGTAAATTTTGGACTGTAAAAATGATTGATTTTTCCAAAGATGCTATGGGATTTGAATCATTACCACCAACTCCTCAACGTATGTTTAAATTAAACAATGGATACCAAGCATTAATGGATAGCGGAGTTACTAATTTATACAATGATCTTGTAAAATGTACATCTAATCCCGAACTAGCTATTCTATACCAATATATAGCTCAGAATGAGTCAATTCATGCTATGTCTTATAGTGAAGGACTTATTCAAATGTTTGGTTCAAAAGCTACTGAAGTAATTGATATCGTCTATACTGATCCTGTTGTTAAATCTAGGTTAGATTCTGAAGTAGATTATGCTAATCAACTAGATACAAATAATCTAGATTCTATTTTTAAAGTTCTAGTAGCAACATATTTGCTCGAACATATCAAGTTCCCGTTTAGTTTTTTTGTAACATTCTCTATTAATAAAGCATATAATAATGCCATTAACGGATTTTCTATGTTACTAAAAAAGATTGCGGAAGATGAGATGGATATCCATTATCCTACTGGAGCAGCAGTTATTAAAACTATGATTAAAGAAAACTTAGTCGATACTGATTGGGCAATTGACTTTATTAAAAAAGAGGCTTCTAAAGTATTAAATCAAGAGCTTAAATGGAATAGCTATTTGCAACAAGAAGGGTCTATTCCCGGCTATACTGAAAAAATTGGTGCAGAATTTATTCGTTACCAAGGCAATAAAGCACTTAGAAATCTAGGATTATCGGATATTCCTATTATTAAACCTAATGATACTGTTCAGTGGTTTAATAATTATCGTAATATTAATAACCAAGTCGTAGCTCAACAAGAGCAAAAAAGTAATCAATATCAGAAAGGGCTAATCAAAAATGACTTATCTAAATTTGATGATATTTAAAGGAAACTAATGGAAGATACAGGTTTTCTAAAAAATGATTCATCTAAAATAAGATTAGAATTAATTGAACCAGAATTTATTGAGGGATTAGGTAAAATACTAACCCTTGGTGCACAAAAATATGGAACTAATAACTGGAAAGAAGCATCAGATATTGAAAATATTGAACGTATAAAAGGTGCTTTACTTCGACATACTATGAGCTATTTAAAAGGTGAAAAACTTGATCCTGAAAGCCAAGAATCCCATCTATATCATATTGGGTGTAATTTAATGTTTTTAGATTATTTTGATCGTACTACACAAACAACAAAGGAATAAAATGGATATTACAAAACTACTCGGAAATAAAGCAGAATCAGTTTGGGACAAATATGTCCCTATTATTACAACAGATCGGCATACTGATGCCTATATCACAGATGGTATTGAAGATCCATCAAATTATAATGAGCTTTGTCATATTCTTCGTACAGCTTACAGAGGTGATACTATCACTCTTCATATTAATACTCCCGGCGGTATGATTGATTCAGCATTCATGATTATTGATGCTATCAAATCATCTAAAGCCAAAGTAACAGCTAAACTTAGCGGTACTGTAGCATCTGCAGGTACTATTATCACTATGGTATGTGATACTGTAGAAGTAGCTAACCATACAGGTTTTATGATCCATAACTATTCAGCTGGATTGTCTGGTAAAGGACATGAAATGAAGGCTCGTCAGGAATTTATCGATAGTTCACTTAATAGCGCTTTTAAAGATTTTTATAGCGGTTTTCTTACTGAGGCTGAAATGGATTCTGTAATTGATGGCAAAGATCTTTGGATGGGTAAAGATGAAGTAGTTGAACGCTGGAATTATAAAGTTGGAAAAACAACTCGTAAAGAAGAAGAATAATTTATTCTTCTTTTATAAAGGATATTAATGCCTAAATATACCGTATTAGATACGAATATTATCTTACAAGATGCACATAATATAGTAGATCTAGCTAAAGATTCTATTATCGTATTACCTGAAACAGTAATTAATGAAATTGATTCTAAAAAATCATTACTTAATGAAATCGGTTTTCATGCTAAAGAATTTGGTCGTATGATGCGTAAAGCCGAAAAATTAGAAACTCAATTCACAGAAGACTATACTGTATCTAGAAGATTAGTAGAAGGTGTAGAAGTTCATACAATTCTTATGAAAAGCTACCCAGATCTTTCAATTTATGAACCTAATATTGCTAATGATCGTCGTATTGTATTTGCTGCTTATTCTTATCTACAAGATAACCTCAATGAGACATCATTTATTACTAATGACAATATGTGCTCAATTATAGCAGAAGCTCAAGGATTTAAAGTCACTGATTGGAAAGCTGTTGAAAATACTGAATTCCAATTTATGAAAGAATTAACTATACCTACTAATAAATTTTCAAGACTACATAATCTATTAATTACAGATATTGATCCAGACTATAAACTTGAGAATTATAATTATATGTTTAATGATGAATTAACTGGTCAAGTTAAACTAGGTAATATCCGTAACGGATATATTGATATTTTAGGTAAAGAAACTGAAAATGAACTTCGTCGTCAAGATGCTTCTCCTATCAATTCAGGTCAATTATTTCTATCAAGAGCAATTCAAAATCCTAATATAGATATCGTAGTTACTGAAGCTCTTGCAGGAAGTGGTAAAACTGTTTCTGCCTTTTCTAATGCAATAAGACTAGTTAAAAAAGGTGAATATGGATCTATTACTTACATTCGTGCTTCTGTAGATGATGTACCAAAAGAAGAAGAAGTAGGTTTCTTGTCTGGTAATGATGAAAAAATGGCTGTGTATCTTCATCCTGTACATGATACCCTAGATTTTTTAGTACGTTCTCGTTATAAAGATTCAAAACGTAAGGGTAAAGAATATGAAGATTTTATTGAATCAGCAATTGATGAAATGAAAATCAAATATAATATTACCGCTATGACTGGTCTAGGTATGAGAGGTCGTACATTCTCTAATACAATTGCAATTATCGATGAGGCTCAAAATATGTCTAAATCATCACTGCAAAAAGTATTAACTAGATTTGGTAAAGATTGCAAAATTATTATCGTAGGTAGTAATAGACAGATTGATAATCCTTATGTAACTAAATATACTAATGGGTTATCTGTAATTCTTGATGCTTGTACAAAACCACAAGAAAAAATTCAATTACATGCAGTTCCACTTACTAAAGTTGTCAGATCTGACATAGCGGAATTTGCGGAAAAGGTGTTCTCAAAATGATAACTGAAACAGTAGCTGGTATTGAATACCAAAAACCCAAAGTTATTCTTCTAAATGAAACAGGAATTACATCTGCAGAAATTGCAGCACGTACTTGTTACGATTCTTTTGCTAATTCTGAAGATGAGTTTGTACGTGATTTTCCTACAAACTTTGAAGATCCAAACCTATTACTTACTTGTGAATATGAAATGGAAGAGTCTGGTTTACTGCACGATCTCGCTTGGGCATATCATCATCATTCTATTCTTGAGCATGCTTCCTTAACATACTATATTTCTGGTACTTCTAGAGGAGTACTCCAAGAGCATTCTCGTCATCGTATTCAGGCTATTAGTGTTCGAAGTACTCGTTATACGATGTCAGATATTTTATATATTTTTATTGCTAGTCAACGAAATAGCGATCCAAAATCATGGTTTATCCAAAAAATTTCTGAACTAGATATGTTTGTAGTTGTTGGACAAGATCAATTATTTGAAGCTGCACAACTTTATGAAAAATTATTACACCAACAAATTAAACTAGGATCACAAGAATTTTTACGTACTTGTTTATCAAAAACTAATCTAGAAAACTATAGTATTAATAAATCTAGTTCTGCTTTAGATATCCTTAAATCTTTACAGCAAGGTAAGAAGAAACGTAATGTAGGTGATTCTTTTAAATGGGTTGTAACAGATAATTGGAAAGTAGACTTAGTAGTAACTTTTAATCTTCGTTCACTTAAAAACTATTTTGATCTTCGTGATTCAGGTGCTGCGTGGTTCCAAATTCAATGGCTTGCAGAAGAAATGAAAAAAGCTACACCTAAGAAATATTTAAAACTTATTGATAAGAAATTTAAGAATGACTAATATCCAAAATAAACAAGAACGTTATGATATCTACTTTATGCATAAAGCGAAATTAGCTGCTGCTATGTCTTTTGCTAAACGTCTTCAAACAGGTGCTATACTTACTAAAGATAATCGTTCTTTAATGGATGGTTGGAATGGTACAGTTGCTAATTCTTCCAATAATTGTGAAGAGTCTTGCAAATTTTGCTTAGGTACTGGTAAACTAACAGAAAATAGGGAATGTCATAATTGTGGTGGTACAGGATTAGCTACTAATGACTTAGTTCTTCATGCTGAACAAAACTTGCTTATGTCATGTGCTAAATACGGAATTCCTACTGCAGGAGCAACTCTATATGTTACACATTCTCCATGTAAAACATGCGCTAAACTTATTGCACAAGCCGGTATTTCAGAAGTAGTTTACTCTACTGACTATCGAGATACTGAAGGGTTGGATTTCCTTCATTCATTAAATACTAAAATTAGAAAGGTTAACTAATGCAAAATACCGAAAAATTATTTGGACAACTAGAGCAACTTATGTCAGGACTGCCTAATCAAAAAGTATCAGAAAACCAAAAGCTTATAGATGAGATTATTAAAACTCATTTAGAATACGTAAAAAATTTAGATCCAAAAACATGTCAAGATGAGGATTTTTACCCTTTATCAATATTATCTAATATTAGAGGAAATCTCTAATGACTAATCCAATCAAAGAAATTTATCGTTTTAATAAAGAAGCAGGTCTTTTAGATAAAGGCTATGATGATAAGCGTGAATGTGCATATCCAATTGAAGAAATGCTTGAAGGATTTGAACTTGGTTGGTCTTTAGATATACCACCTAGTTCTTCTATGTCTGCTAAAGATTTATCTCGTATTATCGTAGATAATTATGCACCACAAACACCATTAGCAGATGTAGATCGTTTTGATAAGCATCTAGATGCGATTGTATTTAATTTCGGATCACTATTTAAACTAGGTCTTACTCCTCAGCAAGCTATGAAGGGTCTTTCAGTAGTTATGCAAGCTAATATGCAGAAGCTTCATGCTGGTCAAGATTCTGAAGGTAAACAACTTAAACCAAAAGATTTTGTAGGTCCCGAAGAACAACTACAAAAAATTCTTGATGAGAGGAATAAAAATGAATAATGCTACAATAAAAAATTTAGTAGTTAGTATTTTAAGTACCGTAGGTATTTTATTTTTAGTTCTAGCCAATCTTACAGGTATAGGTATTTTTTTATACCAATGGGGAGCAATTGGACTAGGTATAGGAGCCGCTGCTTGGCTAAGTTTTAAATTCTGGATTAGTATGTTAATAATTGGATTTTTACCTATTTTAGCAGCTTTTGGTTTGGAATAATCATGTTTATTGCAATCGCTGGTATAGCTACAGCTTTTAATTTCTTAATTATTCTTTGGAAGTTTTCAAAGAATCGTAATCTAGATGC
>JASFSF010000007.1:0-19117 GCA_050114555.1 Ignavibacteria bacterium | reverse complement strand
CGCAGGATACTATTGAACAATATTTTGATAGAGCGTACAATAGCTTACTCAATGTTGGTGTAGAGACGAAGATGTACTTTGTTGGGCATTTAGATGGTTCAGCTCTTACTGGCCCTGCCTGGACAGTTTTTATAAGACCAATAGGTTCTGTAGCAGACTTTGGTGTTACTAAAGACCTGGATTCAGCCACCCAAATTAACACATTTATACCCGATGTTGTTGGTACTTATAAGATTGCATTTTCAGATGGTGTAATGGCTGATACATTGGTTATTAACGCAGCAACATATCTTGGTGTTGAAGGCGGAGCAGGTAGCAATTGTATAGGATGTCATAACACTTCTATTTGGGATTACAAGTATGATCAATGGCTTGAAACAGGACACTCAGATATGCTTGTTAGAGGTTTGAATGGAACGTTGAGCTCTCATTATGGTGAGAATTGTGTCAGCTGCCATACAGTGGGATATGATCCGGACGCAAACAATGGTGGATTTGATGATTTTCCTTTTGTATTTCCCGATTCACTATATCCCGGAGTCTATGATTTAACAATGGCTGCATATCCTGATGCAATGGCCAGAGCAAATATTCAATGCGAAAGTTGTCATGGACCCGGAAGCGCACATTTGGGAGTTATTTCGAATTCGAAAATAAGCACGTCGATTCGCACAGAAAATTGTGCCTGGTGCCATGATGATGGTCATTTTCATGTCTTCCCAACCCAGTGGGAACTCTCCGGTGAAGACGCAACAGAATTCGATGGCCGCGGCTTTCACGGCGGACATGGTAAAGGAGCTTTTACAGGTTATGCCGGCGGAAGGGCTGGTTGTGCCCCATGTCATAGTGGTGCAGGCTATATACAATGGGTAAATGAAGGAAGACCTGTTGATCAGAATGGATTACCAGCATCCATCGGAACGGTTCCAGAGGTCACACTGATTACATGCGCTACATGTCATGATCCTCACGATGCTACGAATGAACATCAAGTGAGACTTGCAAATACTAATTTAGGAGATGGTACCCCTGTAACAGTTGAGGAATACGGAACCGGAACTCTTTGTATGCATTGCCATAGGAGCCGCCGTAATGCAGATACGTATGCATCAGATCCCGACAATGCAAGCTCACACTTTGGAGCTCATCATGGTCCTGAAGCTGATTTATTATTAGGCGTAAACTATCCAACGTTTTACGATGATCTGGGAAATCCGATTGTCTTTTCGTCCTCACCTCATGATGTCGCCGTTCTTCCGGGTGAAACCCAGGGAAATGCTTGTGTAAATTGTCACATGGCGGGCGACATTAGAGATGCTGAAGGACATATTAACCACGTTGGCGGACATACATGGAATATGAATGATGCGGAAGGTAACGATCATGTAGAAGCATGTGCTCCTTGCCACGGAGACGTTGGTACCTCATTCAAAGATAAAAAATATTATCTGAATGGAAATGCAGATCTTGATGGTGACGGAGTAGCTGAAGGTCTTCAGATAGAAATTAAGAATTTACTTGAGAGACTTGCACTCTTACTACCGCCGGTCGGAGAAAACGAGGTTGCGGTTTTACCTAGCGATACTACTTTAACACCCGGGATCACGAAGGCAGCTTACGTGTATTTCTGGATTGAAGAGGATAGAAGTTTTGGTATTCACAACCCGGCTTTTGCTTTTAGCATATTAAAGGCTGCAATTGAAGAAGTTGGTGGTGTGGTTACAAGTGCTTATCCCGAGGGTGAGATACCTGATGAATTTCAACTATCACAGAATTATCCTAATCCATTTAACCCATCGACAACAATTGAGTTTGTCGTTCCAACCCAGTCAAATGTTAAAGTTGTTGTTTTCGATGCATTGGGCAAGCAACTTGATATTTTATTTGATGGATTCGCCGATGCTGGAAATCACACAATTACATGGAATGCAGGTAATTATGCCAGCGGAATTTATTTCTATAGAATGGAATCAGATAATTTCGTTCAGGTTAAAAAGATGCTCTTAATGAAATAGTATAAATATCCTTTTTATTTTTAATACGGGATATTCTTATATTCATTTCAGTTATAATAATAAAGGAAGGAATGTGATGAAAAAATTGTTGTTGGTTGTTTTCCTTTTGCCGTTCTTTGGTGTATTAGCTCAAGACAACCATTCGTATGTAGGTGTAGAAGTTTGCGGTAAATGCCACAAATCAGAAAAACAAGGGCAACAATTATCTATTTGGCAGGACAGCAAGCATTCAAAAGCCTATGAAACTTTAAAAACTGAAAAAGCAGACCAGATTGCATCTGAAAAAGGTTACACAACAAAAGCTATCGAAACAGAAGACTGTTTAAAATGCCATGCTGTTGGTTATAATCTGGATGCATCTTTACTTGATAAGAAATTTAAAGTTGAAGATGGAGTACAGTGTGAATCCTGCCATGGTCCCGGCTCCGATTATAAAAGCAGAAAAATAATGAAGGATAGAGAACAATCTGTTGCTAATGGATTGATCGTTTACGAAAATACTGAAGATTTCTGCACAAATTGTCATAATGAAGAGAGCCCAACTTTTGTAAAATTTGTCTTTGAGGAAATGTGGGAAAAAATTAAACATTCTATTCCCCAATAACGAACTAGATAGTCTATTAGATATAGTGTTCAATTAATTTTATATAGTATGAAAAAACTGCTACTATTAATCGTTATTTTAATCTGTACTACAGCAGTATCCTTTTCCCAGAACTTTAACGGCAGATTTTCAAGTTCCATTTATACTTTTGAAAGATTTGATACCGCTGGTTCATCTACTACTCACGCCCGGACATTTCAGATGCTGACCTTCAATTTTGGCAAAGATAATGTTTGGTTTCGTAGTTATTTAAACCTAGAAGCTGATATTGCCGAGAGTCTTGTTAATGATCCCCGCTTAAGATTTTACAATTTATATCTTGATGTTCGAGATTTATTTGGAGCGATGTTTTTCAAACTTGGCCGCCAACCATTATATAATAGTGTTGCCGGCGGAGTGTTTGATGGTGGTACGTTAGGATTTAATTATGAGGGGTATAAGCTGTTAGCTTATTATGGCGGTAATGTTCCTTCATATCAAAAGCTGGAGTTTACAGATGATCTGAGCAATGATTATATACTGGGCGGTGAATTTACAGTGTATGCCATACCCAACTGGAGGCTCGCTTTAAAATATGTGAATAAGAATTTTAAAATCTCTTCATATACTGCCGAAAGATTAGATCCCAATTTAAACCCGGTTGAAGTTCTTATCGAAAATGAATCTCATCAATATGAATTTATTTCTGGTGAAGTATCTTATGATATCCCGGATATATTAAGGACGGATGTAAGATATGATTACGATGTAAATTATGGTACAACTTCAAAGTTTGAGGTTAGTGGAAGATACGAACAGGTTGAAAATCTGGGCATTTCACTCTATTATAATTACAGGGAGCCCCGCATAAGATACAACTCAATTTTCAGTGTGTTCGATTTTGGAAATACCTGGGAAGTTGAAGGAGGTCTGGATTATTCGTTTGATAACAGATATACGATCATCGGAAAGTTTGCTAATGTTTCCTATAAAGATGAAACTTCACAAAGAGTTTCGTTAGCCCTTTCTTCACCATGGGGAACGTTAAGTGGAAGGAAAACTTTCGGATACGCAGGCGAGCTTGATGCAATATCTTTATATGGTGCACAAAGCTTTATAGATGGATTAATCACACCTACACTCGGACTTTCATTTACATCGTATAAACAATCCGTATCATCCCAGAGAAATGAATTGATGACTTTACTTGCCGGGTTGAATTTGAGACCGTGGAGAAGTCTATCATTCGATTTTCAGGGGCAATATCTAAACAATAAAATTTATCAAAATGATTGGAGATTATTCTTCAAACTCAATTTTTGGTTTAACTCGAAGTTTTAATACATATGAGTATTTCTAAACTATACATTACTATTACATTAATTGCTGTTGCCTTTTTATGGCTGAATGCATCTCCCCCGCAACAATCCGATGATCAAACATCGACTAATAAAGAGAGAATAAAGTTCTCACACAGCTATCATGCTGAAGATGAACTTGCCGAATGTGTGGATTGCCATTCCGGTGTTTTAAATAGTGTTTCGCTTAATGATAGATTGCTACCAAACCATAGTGACTGCGAAAATTGTCATGATGTAAACGATGAAACATTATGTGAAGATTGTCATTACGAGGATGTTTATGAGAATTTAATCCAATCTAAATCAGAACTATTTTTTAATCACTCGATTCATGTTGGAAATGAAATTTTGTGCACAGATTGCCATGCGGGAATAACGGACGTAGATTATGGATTTCAGACAGCACAAAAAATTCCGCAGATGCAAACTTGTGCATCTTGCCATAACGAAACCCAAATTGCATCCAATGCTTGCGAGACCTGTCACGTTGCTACATTCAATTTGTTACCACAAAACCATCGAAGTGCGGGATATATGAGATTACATAAATTCTCCGCCTGGTCTGCCGATGCTGATTGTATGATGTGTCACGACAATACAACTTGTCAGGAATGCCATGTAGCTACAACATCGATAACAGAAACGAATGCAGTCGATGGTTTTTATCAGCCATATATGCCTAGTAATAGTATTACCGGGCCAGGCCAACAGATAATATTAAAAAAGCATGCGGATTTAAATTACCGTTATTCACATGGAATTGATGCTAAAGGTAAATCAGGAGAGTGTCAGACCTGTCATCAAATTGAATCGTTTTGCGGTAATTGCCACAATGCTGATAACAATGATTTTGCATTGAGTGGAATTATTCCTGCTTCTCATCTTCTTCCAAATTTCAAAACGATTGGTGTAGGTACAGGTGGCGGTGAGCATGCAATCTTGGCTAAACGTGATATTGAAGGATGTGTTTCGTGCCACGATATACAGGGAGTTGATCCGACTTGTGTGATGTGTCATTTAGATAGCGATGGAATTAAAGGGACGAATCCTAAAACTCACGCACCAAATTTTATGCGACTTGATGAAGGAGATTGGCATGACAATATGGGATCAATCTGTTATAATTGCCATACAAGTGCTTCTCCGGTATCAAACCGATCAGATGGATTTTGTAACTATTGTCATGGTTTATAAGGTTTAATTAATAGTTAAATATGAAAAAGAAATTGAAATATTTTTTAGTTTTTATTTTTGCTGTTCTTTTTGTTGCTTGTGGTGAATTAAAAAATAATATTCCTGCAGCCCCGGAAGATAATACTCATGGAGAAGGTGTATTTGATCCTTCATCATCCGATTTTCACGGAAAGCTGGCCGCCGATTCTCAGAATGGTATGGAGAGTTGCCGGCAATGCCATGCTGCCGATTATTCAGGTGGAATAGTTGATGTTGGTTGCAACAGTGTTAATTGCCATCCTTCTATAAATGTACATGTTGATGGGATTAATGATCCGGCAAACGATGATTTCCATGGTTCCTTCATTAAAGGAAATATATGGGATATGACAGATTGCCGAACCTGCCATTCTGATGATTACTCAGGAGGCATTACATCTCCAGGCTGTCTTCAGTGCCATACTTCTGCAGACGGTCCTGAAGCTTGTAATACCTGCCATGGAAATTTTGATGACATAAGTATGATCGCACCCCCAAGAGATTTGGATAAGAATACAGCTACAACATCACCCGGGGTTGGTGCACATTCGGTACATCTTTATGAAAACGATCTTGGGATGGAGATTCCATGCGTTACCTGCCATCAGGTTCCGCAAAACGTATATGATCAGGGGCATGTTGATTCAGATTTGCCTGCTGAAATTGTTTTTACTCATGTAGCAATAATAGGCAATGGTGTTAATTCAGTTTACAATTATGGGCAGTTTAACTGTTCGAATACTTACTGCCATGGTAATTTTATTTATACAAAAGATTCTGCACCGGACTCATTAAAATTTGCATATGAATCGGATCAAATCTCCGGTAATAATAATAGTGTGGTTTGGAATCAGGTTGATGGTACACAAGCTCCCTGTGGTTCCTGTCATGGGCTCCCACCTGAAGGTCATATAATGGTTTCATCGACAAGTTGCGGTAGAGGCGGTATTTGTCATCCGGGAATTGTTGATTTTGATGGAAATATTTTGGATCCAACAAAGCACATAAATGGTGAGATAAACGTAGCAGGTAACTAATGTGCTGCTTCGTCTAAGAGTGGAAATAAGATCAGATTTTACCGGTACCGTTTTATACTTAATTCCAAACTTTCTTATCTTAGGTGGTCATAACCTAACACAATTAACATTCTAGTAGCTGAAATATAAAGTACTTCGATTAGATAAATGACCCTTAGTATTTCAAATCTCAGAGTATCTGCCTTAATAATTCTATTTACTGTCTTTCTATTTTTCTGTACTGTAATAGTACGTGCACAAGACAATGAAGATTGCCTGATGTGTCACGATGATCCTGAGTTAATAGGGAAAAGTTTTGGACGAACTGTTTCGTTAAGCATAAGTGAAGATATATTCACGGCATCGGTTCACGGTGATTTGGAATGCATAGATTGTCATGAAGATATAGATGCAGATAATACTCCGCATCGGGAAGAATTTACGAGAGTTGATTGTGGGTATTGTCACGATGAAATTTTAGAACTTTATGAAGAATGTTTACATGGAAAAGCAAAGGAAAGGGGAGATCCTCTGGCACCTGCTTGCCAGGATTGTCATGGGAAACATGATATTATCCCGGTTTCCGATCACAATTCTGCTGTATCGCCGCTTAAAATACCATTTCTTTGTGGAAAGTGTCACAGGGAGGGCACACCGGTTCAACTTCAAAGAAATATTCCAAAGGATAGAATTATAGAGAATTACTCTCAGAGTATACATGGTGAAGGTTTACTTAACAAGGGATTGATTGTATCAGCCACCTGTGTTTCATGTCATTCTGCTCATAGAATACTCCCACATACAGATCAACGTTCGACAATATCTAAAAAAAATATTGCCGCTACTTGTTCGGTGTGCCATGCTGAAATCGAAACCGTTCATAGAAAAGTTATCAAGGGGGAACTTTGGGAAAAGCAGGAACACATCTTGCCTGCCTGTGTTGATTGCCATCAACCGCATGAAATAAGAAACGTTTATTATGATTACGGAATGGCAGATGACGATTGCCTGAAGTGCCACAAAGATCCCAATTTAATTTCACTAGATGATGGTAGACCCTTATTCGTAGATTACGATGAAATAAAAAAATCAATACATTCGAATACTGCTTGCAGCCAGTGCCATTCGGAAGTTAATGTTTCCACCCACAGACCCTGTGAGACAATTGTAAATAAAGTAGATTGCTCATCCTGTCACGCGGAAATTGGCGATGATTATAATATTAGTACTCATGGTACTCTGGCAGCAAAAATGGATGAAAATGCACCAACGTGCAAAGAATGTCATGGAACACATACTACATTGGGCAGACTCGATCCCAATTCACCAACATTTGCTACCAACATTCCTACACTATGTGCAAAATGTCATAGGGAAGGAGAACCAGCTGCTATCAGGTATGAAGGTGTAGAGCATGATATAATTGAACATTACACTGAAAGTATTCATGGTAAGGGATTATTGAAGAGCGGGTTAACCGTTACTGCTACTTGCACCGATTGCCATACTGCACATAGGGAGTTGCCGGTGGGTGACCCGGAATCAAGTATATATCCTGAAAACATATCAGCAACGTGCGGCAATTGTCATCATGGCATTCAGGATCAATTTGCCGGCAGCATTCATTCACCAAATCTTTCAGATACAGATAAAAAACTTCCGGTTTGTAACAGTTGCCACACGGCTCACACAATTCAACGTGCCGATAACGAAGGATTTAAGTTAGAAATTATGAGTCAATGCGGTAGATGCCATGAAAAAATTGCTGAAACTTATTTCGACACTTATCATGGTAAGGTATCACAACTTGGCTACACGAAAACAGCAAAATGCTATGATTGTCACGGTGCACATAATATTTTACCACCAATTAATCCCGAATCAAAATTAAGCAGGGAAAATGTTGTTGGGACCTGCCGTACCTGTCACCCTGCTGCAAACAGGCAGTTCGCAGGTTATTTAACACATGCAACTCATCATGATCCAGATAAATATCCATTTCTTTTCTGGACGTTCTGGGGAATGACAGGATTAGTCGTTACTACATTCGTTTTCTTTGGTCTTCATACTTTATTGTGGCTGCCCAGATCTTTACAATGGAGAAAGGAATTGAAAAGAAGAATGAATAATTCGAACGATGTTAATGACGATGAGCAAACTGAGTCCGAATCGAAGAGTGAATAAAAAATTATAATCATGACATCACAGCTTAAATACATAGAAAGATTTACACGGCTTAACAGGATATTACATGTTCTGATGATAATGAGTTTTCTCATTCTCTCATTAACAGGGATGTCTTTAAAATTTTCTTATACCGGATGGGCAAAGATTTTATCTAAATTTTTTGGAGGATTCGAGTCTGCCGGGTATTGGCACAGATTTGCCGCAGTAATTATGATAATTGTTTTCATTACTCATTTGGTCGATTTAGTAAGATTGAAGAGAAGGGAATTTGGATCCTGGAAAAAACTTTTGTTTGGAAAAAACACAATGTTATTTAACAAAAAAGATTTTCAGGATTTAAGGGATTCATTTAAATGGTTTATAGGTATTGGCAAACGTCCCGAATACGGGAGATGGACTTACTGGGAAAAGTTCGATTATTTTGCAGTTTTTTGGGGTATGATGGTCATAGGCTCAACGGGGATGACACTCTGGTTTCCTGAATTTTTTACGAATTTTTTCCCGGGTTGGTTCTTAAATATTGCAACCATTATTCACAGCGATGAAGCGCTCCTTGCAACAGGATTTATTTTTACCGTTCATTTTTTTAATACCCATCTGCGCCCGGAAAAATTTCCAATGGACATAGTTATTTTTTCCGGCAAAATTCCTCTTGAAGAATTTAAACTGGACAGACCTGCCGAGTATAAGGAACTTGTGGAAAGCGGTGATCTTGAAAAACATCTTACAGAACAGTATCCACCCATTTTAATTAGAGGCATTAAAATATTTGGATGGACTGCGCTCTCTATCGGATTCAGTATAGTTATCTGGATTATATATGCAATGATATTTGCATATAGATAATCACGATCACACTTTTCTTGTACACTTAATTTGTGTAACCACAATCCAGTTTTTCCCTTCATCAAAAGTCCATTCCTGTTTCCAGTCAAATGTGTTTTGAGTAATATTGAAAAAAGTGTTTTTTATGTGACGACCTTTTACATTCGTCCCATCCATAATTACTGTTCCGTTTTCATTCGTTGCTGTGAATGTTGCTAAGCGCCTGTTATTGATATCGATCCACGCCATATACCATTTGTTTTCTTCTTTATTGAAGATGCGGATGTTAGTCCCAATAACCTCCTCATTATTCAGTGAATCAATGTTCATCCAATTATCCTGTATTGCGTGACCTTCAAGTATGTAGCTCCATTCCCAGATTGTATACTTTGGCTCTCCCCAGGAACCATCACGGTTCATTATCCATTGTTCAGCATCCCAGATTCCCACAAGCTGTCCAAGGATTTCAGTTTCAACAGGTGCATTCGGATTGAGAATTGTTATTTCCTGAGCCTTAACAGGAAAACTAGGTACAGATATAAATGAGAGGATTAAGAAGATGTTTTTATTAAACTTATTCATAACACTTTTCTTTGTTATTAATGGATATTTTTAACGGTTCAACCAGCATTTAATTGTGTTTGTTACAAGTTCACTTTCATCGTGATGAATAAAATGACCTGCACCGGGAATAGAAACCAGAGTTAAATCATTATCAATCCAGTTCCATGTTCCATTCCAGCCCGATGGCAGTAGAGCTTTATCTTCGAGCCCAAAAATTGCCAATGTTGAACACATTACTTTTTTCTGATTTTTTTGAGTAGTTGATACGGGTTGTTTAGAATCTTTATTTTTTTTAGGGAAACTAGCTTTGTAATAATTAAGCATGGCCTCGAAGTCCGATCTTTCGAAAGCTTCAACGTAGAATTTTTTATCCTGTTCATTTTTTATCCACTTTGCCAAACCTTCAGCAGTTAAATCTTTATGAGCATCAGGTTTTTGTAAATTAATTGCATATTCGCTGTTCTTCTGCTGGTCGGGATTATTTTTAAATTCTCTGAATAATCCGTTTGGATAAGGCGTGCTTAGTATGATCAGCTTGTCAACTAAGTCGAGTCTCCACATTGCAACCTGCCATGCTATAGCGCCACCCCAATCATGTCCGACAATCACAGCTTTATCATCAGTGAAGTGTTTTACTACCGCTACCACATCCCCGATTAAATATTTCATTTTGTAACTTTCAACACCTTTGGGTTTATCGCTTTTGTTATAACCGCGCAGGTCGATTGCAACAACCTGGTAGTTTTCAGAAAGTGAGATCATCTGATTTCTCCACGTGTACCAAAAATCCGGGAAACCATGGAGCATTACAATTAAAGGTCCTTTTCCCATTGCAGCATAGTGAATTTTTACTCCATTGTTTTCGACAAAACCATGTTCAACTTCATCTAGTATTTTATTCTGAGAAAATCCAATAGCAAGAAAGAAGCTGGATAGTAAATAGATTTTTATTAAAAGGTCTAATTTCAAGTTTCTACTCCATTAATTTGTTTCAACAACCTTTATAAACTAAAATGAGGAATTATTCGGTAAGATTCGTTAATGCCGATTGGACTTAACATTAATACGATAATGTTGAACAAGAATTCTAAACGTACTGAGGTCTGTTAGTGCTTCTATATTGAGAGGGGGTTGAACCTGTAAGTTTTTTGAAGGAGTAATTGAAAGATACTTTGTTATTAAATCCTGATTCCAATGCAATTGCAAGGATTGTATAATGGATGTAATCCGGGCAGTTTAATAATCTTTTTGCTTCTTCAACGCGATATTTATTAACGAAATCAAAAAAGTTCTGGTTAAGTTTTTCATTAAGAATTTGGGAGAGATGATGCTGAGGTATATTCAGCCTTTTTGAAAGAGCTGTAAGATTTAAATTGTTTTCCCGAAATAACTTGTCATCTTCCATAGATTTAATTAATCTAGTCAAATAATCTTTGGCCCGGTGCTCTGTAAGACCGGATTTTTCATATCGCGAACCTTTACCCAAATCTTTTTCCGATAGAATTAACGGCTTTTTCATTGCGAAATATCCCAATGCATATATTAATGCTGTTGAGGATATCATGAGTATCGATTCAATTTCTACAACAAACCTGTATTTAAAGATTATTAGCTCAATTAAGTTCAACACATCGAGGAATACGAAAATTGCAAATCCAACGATTAAGTTTCTTATCCAGGTATATCCGATTGATTTCTTAATATTTGTATTAATAGCAGAACCATAAAGAAGTTTCAGGCTTATACCGGTATAAACCAGCATTAACACATCCTGAACAGAACGAATGGTAAAAAATCTAACCGGGAGAATCGGATCGTTTGTATAGATAGAGTTCATCAATGCAGCGAGCTTGTATTCTGAACCTTGAAAGTAATATGGGAGTAAAAAAATAACGTGAATAAGAAACGGTAGAAAATGTAACAGATCGATTTTCTTAAAAACTTTCTTACCGTTTGTTTTTTGTTTTACATAGAGATAAAGAAGTACACCGTACAGAAATGGAAAGCTGCTGGTTAAAAATGAAAAATGTGGGTAGTTCAGAAAGAATGTCGTCCAGTATCCGGTAAATTCAGCAAGTCGAAGTGAAAAGAGAATAATTAAAACAGCAAGAATTTTATTTGCCTTACCGGTTGTTTTATTGAAGAAGAAAAGAAACAACGAGAGAATAAATCCTTGTGCTGCTCCAAGCAAGGCAACTACTGCCCATGTTTTAATATTAATGTCCATACTTAAAATATACTTCCTTCGTCATTATCGAAAAGAATTTATGAACTATTCAACAACTACACTATAAAATGTATAACAAGTGGTTGATCTTTTAAACAGACGGTTAATATATCATTCGGGACTTAAATTATTCAAATAGTTAGGCAGGCGAATAAATAATTGATCAGATTTTTCCATATCACATTTCAACTAAAAAAGCCCTAAAACAATTCGTTTTAAGGCTTCCTCCGTGCACCCTGCCGGGCTCGAACCGGCGACCTGCTGATTAAGAGTCAGATGCTCTGCCAAACTGAGCTAAGGGTGCGATGCGAAATTAATGAAAATTGGAAGCGATTCAAAAACCTTTTCTAATCGTTATAATATTGTAGATGTTTTGACTTTTGATTTTTAATTGGTATAAGTTAAGTTGCATCAGCGACCCATCGATAATAAAATTCTTAACAAATAAATTACCGGAGTTACATAATGAAAGTGATTTGTTCAATCTTTAGTATAGTTTTACTTCTGGTTCTCTTCAATTCAAATGCAACTAAAGCCCAGGAGCTGGGTGATAAAGTCTTCTGGATGGTAACGGTTGAAATCCCTCTCGGAAAACTGGAATCTTATCATTCATTTAACAGCCGAGAGCTGCTTCCCCTTATGATAGAGCATGGCTATAATCCGGTTGCAACATGGCAAACCATCGTTGGCGAAATAGAGGAAGTTATATTTGTTGCGGAGTTTGAAAATATGGCAGCGTATCATAAAGCACGGAAAAGCCTGCTCGGCAGCAACGACTGGCAAAATATCAGTAATAAATTTGATTCATTAATTAAAAATATAAGAAGCAGATTTTTAAGCGCTACTCCTTATTCCAGCTTGCAGTAACGGACTATTGATTTATCAGCATATGAAATATTTGATCCTGCTTTTGATAGCCTTTTCATTGAACCAATCCACAGCACAAACTTCTAATGAAGAACCACCCCGGACTGTGGATTATGTTGATCTACAGTTATACTCAGGTTTGTGGTATGAGATTGCTAAAATTCCCAATTCATTTCAGGATCATTGCGCCTACGGCACAACTGCTGAGTATCATATCGATGAAGACGGGGATATTATTGTAGTAAATAGCTGCTATGAAGCGGATGACAATTTAGATGTTGCAGAAGGAGTTGCGAATGTTGTTGATGAAACCACAAATTCAAAATTGGAAGTGAGTTTTGTAAGCTTCTTTGGTATCAGACCCTTTTGGGGTGATTACTGGATCATAGGACTTGATGAAAATTACAATTATGCGGTTGTCGGACACCCGGAAAGAAAGTATGGCTGGGTTCTTAGCAGAACCACATCGCTTGATGATGAAACTTTAAATCTTATAATTGAAATGCTGGAAAACCAGGGTTATAAGTGGAGTGATTTTGAATTAACTCCACACAAACAATAGTTCATTACTGGTAATTAACAAACTGTGTGGGGAAATCGAAGTCAGCTTCTTTAACAGCCTGGATAACCTGCTGCAGGTCATCTTTTTTAGAGCCCTGCACTCTCACCCGTTCATCCATAATTTGTGCTGAGACCTTTAGTTTTAAATCTTTAACCAGCTTTGTTATTTTCTTTGCATTATCCTTTGATATTCCATTTTGCAGAATAATATTTTGTTTTAATCTGCCGCTGGCTGCCGGTTCTGGTTCCTCCATTTTTAAAGCTTTTATTGATAGACCTCTTTTTATTAGCTTAGATTGGAGTATATCAATCGATTGTTTGCGCGAATAGTCATCTTTTGTATTGAGAGTTACAAGCTTATCTTTTTTATTCAGACTGAGCTCTGTTTTTGAATCTTTTAAATCATATCTCTGTCTAATTTCTTTTATTGCCTGATTGATAGCGTTATCTACTTCCTGCAGATCAATCTCTGAAACGATATCGAAAGATGAATTTTTTGCCATTACACACCGATTAAATTATTATTGATTTGGAAATATAAATAATTTAAAGTGTAAGAATATAACATCTAAATATTAGTAAAAGGTTTTCTTATAGCATGCAATACAAATTAATTTTCTTTATAGCTTTAATTTTTTCACTTCATTACCCCAACTTCACATCTGCACAGGAATTTAGTGCTGATAAAAAGGGAACGAGAACAATCTATCTTGTTCGTCATGGTCAATATGATCATAATGATCAAAGAGATCCGGACATAGGAAAAGAATTAGTTCCTCTTGGAATTACGCAGTCAAGATTAGTAGCGAATCGGTTAAGAAATTTTCAAGTAACAATGTCATCTATTATAAGCAGTACAATGACACGAGCCCGGCAAACAGCAATGATTATTAATGAAGAATTCCCACATATAGAGTTACAACTTTCTGAGTTGATTCGTGAGTGTACAATGCCAACATGGCGAAATGATATAGTGGAAGAAGAGAATCCTGTGGATTTGATTGAATGTACAACCAAACTTGATTCTGCTTTTAGTATCTTCTTTACGCCTTCTCCGGATGAATATGACAAAAACGATATAATTGTCTGCCACGGGAATGTCATTCGCTACTATGTTACAAAAGTACTTAAAGTAGAGAGTCTGTCCTGGCTGCAGATGACGGTAAGCAATTGTGGCTTAACCGTAATAAAAATCAGACCTGATGGAAGCATGAAACTCTTTTCATTTAACGACGTCGGGCACATACCACCAAATTTACAAACGTCTACCAGTGGTAAAAACAAGCAGAAAGCATTAATTCCTCCCGGCGACTAGTTTTGCATTTTCAGCATCTATTAGCTAATTTTATTTTGAATGAGGATGCAAAATAGTTGCAAAACGGCAAATATCTGAGATTTTTTTCAAGAAACGAGTAGTCGGTCTTCAAAACCCGTACAGTTATTAGTATCATTTCAACATTTACAGATGAGTTATTAATTAAAGAATGATTAACAGATATAGATTACCAATGTATTTTTGTCTAATTGCCATTTCACTTTTAGCAGTTCTATCCATAGGTTGTCGGAAAGAAGAACAGCAAACAGAATTATTTGATCTTAAAATTCCAGGCGGACTTGATTCCCTAACGAAGTTTATTCCGGAAGACAATCTGTTAACCATTGAAAAAATTAAATTAGGAAGAAAACTTTTCTTTGATGAAAGATTATCTGTCGATGGCACAGTTTCCTGTGCAAGCTGTCATAATCCGCTGCTTGGTTTTGCAGATGGTCGGTCTGTGGCTGTTGGTATTGAAGGCTTGAAAGGAAAACGAAGTACCCCCTCCATAATTAACAGGCTCTTCAGTCAAGATCAGTTCTGGGATGGAAGAGTAAAATCTCTTGAAGAGCAATTACTGGAACCGATTGAAAATCCTATCGAAATGAATAATCGACTAGAGAATGTAATTAAAACTTTAAATGCAGATGAATCAATGCGAAATGAATTCCAAAAAGTGTTTGGAACAGATGTAACTGTTGAAGGACTTCAGAAAGCCATAGCATCGTTTGAGAGAATATTATTATCGGGAGATTCGCCCTTCGATAAATATTTGGCCGGCGATGAAAATGCAATGTCGGAATCCGCTAAAAAGGGCTTCCTGCTTTTTAACAGTGAAAGAATAAATTGTATTATTTGTCATAAGGGACAAAACTTCACTGATGAACTTTTTCACAATAGCGGTGTGGGAATGGGTTTAGAAAATCCCGATTTAGGCCAGTTCCTTATAACAAAAAATGATACGGACCGCGGAAGATTTAAAACCCCAACACTTAGAGATATTGCCCGAACTGCCCCATACATGCATAATGGAAGTCTCAGATCGTTGAGAGAAGTGGTGGATTTCTATGACAAAGGCGGAATTCAGAATGAGAATTTAAGCATTCATATCAAACCACTGAATCTTACCGAGGAGGAGAAAGATAATCTGGTTGAGTTTCTGCGAAGTTTAACTGGTAAAAATCCATTGTCAGCAGGAAAGAATCAAAGTCTCGGACTCAATTAATCAACTAAAAAGATTTAAATATAAACTAACATAAGTATGTCCACTAAAACACTCATAATCATTTTATCCTCAATCATGGCTTTCATTATGATTGTTCTTGTTTTAAGCAGAGATCTATGGTTGAATAATGAATCAATTGAAAAAACGTATGTTAAAGATGGAGACGTAACATTACTGAATACAGCAAAGGATGTTAAGTATGTAGGAAGTAAAGCGTGCCGCGAGTGCCATGAAGATATCTATAATGTTTACGTTAAATCTCAAACCGGCCGTTCGATGTCAAGAATGAATTCATCAAATATTATTGAAAACTTTCCTATGATAGAGGCCGTGTATGATTCATCGCGAAATTATTATTATGAGATGTTTAAACGTGATGATCGATTCTATCAAAGTGAATACCGTCTTGATGATGAAGGAAATATTGTTCACGAGAGAATTGAAGAAGCACAATACATAATTGGTTCCGGCAAAAATCTTCGAATGTATTTCTTTCAGGATAATGGGATGTACTACCAGCTTCCCCTAACATGGTATGTACATAAAAATAAATGGGATATGAGCCCAGGCTATAGTGAGTTCAGGAATGTTAGATTTTCCCGGTATGTTTCCCCAATGTGTTTTTCCTGTCATAACGGACATATGGAATTATCTTCAACTGCAAACAACAGGTACAATGGAGAAATTCATCTTGGTATTGGGTGCGAGATCTGTCATGGTCCCGGTGATCTTCATATCAGGCAAGAAAATGAAGAAGATTTTGAACTTCCGGTTGAAAATGCCCTTACAATTATTAATCCGCCAAACCTTTCTCCACAACGCAGAATCGATGTTTGCCAGCAATGTCATTTAGAAGGTGAAGCATGGGCATTGACCGGGAACAAAACCTGGTTTGATTTCCGCCCGGGAATGCTGCTTGAAACTCATAGATCTGTTTATTCACCCTCGGATGTTAAAAAAGAAGCTTTCAGGGTTGCAAACAGTGCTTATAGATTATCACTCAGCAGATGTTTTGAGGATAGTCATGGATCAATGTCTTGCGATCTTTGCCACGATCCGCATCGAATGAATATGAAGATGAGTGTAGAATATAACCGAGAGAATTGTCAAAAGTGTCATCCTCCCCAGAGTCTTCCCGGTCCGAAATCAAGATTTGCCCACTCGGAATCGGATGATTGCATTCCCTGTCATATGAAAAGAACCGGAACTGAAAATACATTACACGGAGTTATAAACACAGACCACTGGATAAGAATAAATGCAGATGATGATACGATTAATTGGAAATCTTTAAGAGAAATTTCAAAAGAAAGTCCCATTATATCTCTTACTGCCGAAGTCAATAATGAAGATAAGGACAGCTATATCAGAAAAGGTATGGCTTATTATGAATACTGGAAAGATAGATCCATTATAACTGCCTACCTCGATTCATCATTATATTATCTTACAAAAGGCATTAGCATATCACCTGAAAATGCAAATGGCTATTATTATCTGGGCAGGACTCAATTTTTCAGAGGAGACTTTTATAGTTCGATAACTTCATTAAATAATGCGGTTCGTCTTCGTCCTGATCATGCAGATTCATATTTTTATCTTGGTCGCAGTTATTTTGAGATAAAAAATTATTCATCTGCAATTGAGAATTTCAGGAGAGCAAACCATCTTCTTCCTGATGAACCCGAGTACCTGGAAAAACTTGGTATTACTATGGCAAAAACAGATAGTACAGAGGAAGCTATTAACACTCTTGAACGGGCGTTAACAAAGGACAAACAAAATCCATACGTTTATTACACTCTTGGTAATCTTTATGTACGTAGTAAAAATGATCCATTAAAAGCATTACAATTTTTTGAAAGAGCAGTTGTTCTTGATCCGGATATCCCGGATGGATATTTGAACCTTGGTAACACATATTTATTGCTTGGGGTCTTTGATAAAGCTATTTTTTCATATAAAAAAGCTCATATTTTTAATCCGGAATCGACTGGTCCCCTGGTGAATCTGGGAAGAGTTTACTCCCACCTGGGAAGAACAGATGAAGCACGTGATGCATTAGAGAATGCTCTTAAAATTTCACCCGGATTACAGATTGCACAAAAAATGCTAAATGATTTATCTGATTTGTAAAATGAAGATTTTATAGATTTGTTAAATTGGAATTGAAGAATGAAAGAAGAAAAAAATAAGTCTAAATTCTTAACGAAGTTTGATCTGCTGGATGAGGTTATTACTCTTTATATGGCCAACTATGGTTTAACAATTCTTCGACTGGGATTGGGTATAGTTTTTCTTTGGTTCGGTATACTAAAGTTTTTCCCAGGGCTAAGTCCTGCAGAAAACCTTGTCAGGAATACTATTTACTTTTTGGATCCGGAATTATTTCTGCCGTTTCTTGCTCTATGGGAATCTCTAATTGGTATAGGATTAATTTTCGGTAAATATATGAGATTTACATTACTCCTTCTCTTTTTACAGATGCCCGGAACCATACTGCCTTTATTTATTTTACCTGAAGTTGTCTGGACGGAATTCCCATACGGATTGACCCTGGAGGGACAGTACATTATAAAAAACATTGTATTGATTGCTGCAGGAATAGTTCTTGGAGGGACAGTACGAGGGGGCAAAATGTCGATCTCAAAAAAATGAAACTCAAATAGTTAAAACCATTAATTATTGAACACACTTAATGAATATTACAGTTACCGGGCAAAAGAGTATGAGGACATATACTACCGCAACGATCCCGCCAGACAAAAAGAACAAAACGAAATTCACAACGAACTAAGAAGCATTTTTAAAAATAAATCGGTTTTAGAAGTTGCTTGCGGAACCGGTTACTGGACTAAAACAATCTCTGAAGTTGCTAGCAACATCCTTGCAATTGATTACTCCAGAGATGTGATTGATATTGCAAAATCGAAAAATCTTTCTGCTGATTTTCTAATCGATGATGCTTACAAGATGCAAAAAGTGGGGAACGGTTTTAATGCCGGTTGTGCCAATTTCTGGGTTTCTCATGTTCCTAAAACCAGAATTTCAGAATTCCTTAACACTTTTTATGATAAATTAGCTAAAGATTCTTATGTCTTTATGTCTGATAATATATTTATGAAAGGCATCGGTGGTGATCTCATACAAAAAGAGGGA
>JASFSF010000006.1:0-19269 GCA_050114555.1 Ignavibacteria bacterium | reverse complement strand
ACGCGAAAGAAAGCTCGGTAAAAAATCCGGTGAAGGTTTCTATAAATATGATGAGAATGGAAATATCATCAGTTAATTTAATATTGAATAATATGGGTTTAAAAAATAGATGAAAATATTAGTTCTAAATTGCGGAAGTTCTTCGATAAAATATCAATTTATTGACACCGCTACTCAAGCTTCGCTTGCAAAAGGGGTTGTTGAACGAATTGGGATGACGGGCGCGGTGCTAACACACGAACGGTATGATGGAGATAAAATAAAAATAGCCGGTGAGATTTTAGATCATGCTATGGCCATCGAATATGTGCTGGGAGTTATGTTAAGCAAGAATCACGGTGTAATTGATAGCAAATCAGACATTGAAGCAATCGGCCATAGAGTTGTTCACGGAGGTGAAACATTTTCAGACTCCGTATTAATCAATGACGATGTTATTAGTGTACTTCAGGAAAATATTGAACTTGCACCCCTGCATAATCCACCGAACATTAAGGGTATACAGGCATGCAAAAAAATTTTACCGGGCACTCCAATGGTAGGAGTTTTCGATACTGCATTTCATATGAACATGCCCCCGAAAGCATATCTTTATGGAATCCCTTTTGATCTTTATAAAAAGTACAAAATCAGGAGGTACGGATTTCACGGAACATCTCATTTATTTGTATCGAGAAAAGCTGCTGAAATAATTGGCAAAGATATTCGGGAATCGAAAATAATTACAGCCCATCTTGGTAACGGATGCAGTATGGCAGCAATTAAATATGGTGAATCAGTGGACACAACTATGGGATTCACTCCGCTTGAAGGTCTTTTAATGGGAACCAGAAGCGGTGATCTAGATCCCTCATTGATTCTTTATATAATGGGAAAAGAAGGTCTATCTGCTCACGAGGCAACAACCTTACTAAATAAGCACAGCGGTCTGATCGGAATAAGCGGTGAAAGCAGTGATATGAGAGAAATTCTGGCCGCTATGAAAGATGATCATAATCGCTCACGTTATGCTTTTGAAATCTTTAGTTACAGAATTAAAAAGTATTTTGGAGCATATGCTGCTGCAATGGGGGGTGTCGATGCTTTTGTTTTTACTGGCGGTATTGGTGAAAATGCCGTTGAAGTTAGAGCTGAAATCTGTAAAGAACTTGAATTCTTCGGTCTCAGTATCGATCTGCAGAAGAATGAAGCCAACGAAGAAATTATATCAACAGATTCCTCCGATGTAAAAGTTCTAAGAATACCGACAAATGAAGAACTGGTAATTGCATTGGATACTGATAAGATAGTAAAGAGCGCAGATAAATAAAACCGCCTTTTTCTTTTAGTCTACATTTCAAATTCCTTATACACAAGATATCATCAACTAATACTTTGCTGTTTAACAACAGTTTATAAAATATTTTTTTGATACATGGCACTAGTTAAGTAATAAGCTTATTGATAGCAGAGGTTGTTACATCGAGCAGTTGTTAGGTATAGAAGTTGTGGAGTATGGGCAAATTATTATTACTATTAATCCAGATTGAAGGAGTAAAATGCTCGACGATATGCAAAATATTAGTAATAAAAAAGATAATCCTGGTGATGAATTATGTATCCTGGATTATCCAATTTCAAAAAAAGCAAATCACACTGATTCAACCCGATACAAGATTATCAAATTAGAATCGGATGATCTATTTTATAAGTGGGAGAGTTATGTTGAGAGACATCCCGAAGCCCACATTTTTGATCATCCATTGTGGTTTAAAGCTCTTGAAAGTGAGTATAACCGCAAAGGTTGTGTATTAGCAAGTCTTGATAAATATGAGAATATAAATGGTGTACTTCCATTACTACCTACAATTGGTCTCCCTTTGAAGCTGGGTGATCTCGTAACTACAAGGAGATACTCTTCCTTACCAAGATCACCTCTCGGAGGATTAATTGCGGACAACGAGGATGTAAAAAAAGCATTACTTGATGAAGCAATAAGAAGGGTCGACTCAAGAGATAAAACTTTTTTACAGCTTAAGTCTTATTCACCTGATATTAATGACAAAAACAGCCAGATTCAAAAAGTGCCATGGCGGTCATCCTATATTTGTAATCTGCCTGAAGATCCAACTAAAATCAGGTTTGGTGATAAGAAACATCATCATAGAGTCAAATGGGCCGTGAACAAAGCCAGAAAACTTGGGATTAAAGTAAGGCAAGCCAACAGTGAAGAAGATATAAAGAAATGGTATGAATTATATCTTAGAACAATGAGGTGGCATGTAGTAGCAGCAAGGCCTTTCAGGTTCTTTAGATTCTTATGGGAAAACTTACAGCCAAAAGGATTGATGACAGTTCTACTCGCAGAAATAGAAGATGAAAACAGTAAACAATTGTTATCTGGTTCATTCTTTCTGCATTTTAACAATATATTTTTCTATTCATTTAACGGGAGATGTCAGGAAGGCTTAGTGTCTCATGCAAATGATTTAATTCAGTGGGAAGCAATTCATCTTGCTGCCGAAATGGGATACAAACATTACGACATGGGAGAAGTATCAAGTAGTAATGAGAGTCTGGCACACTTTAAAACCAAATGGGGGTGTTGCACAAAACCTGTTTACCATTATTATTATCCTCTCAGGGATGAAATGAAAAAAAAGGAAATTGATATTTCAGAAGATGTTAAGTTGAGAAAAATTATCTGGAGAAAAGTACCTTTGTATGTAACACAGCATTGGGGAATTTTAACAAACAGGTTTTTGTAATTGTAAAGTTTGTTTAACAGATCAGATTAATTGTAGATTTACCGGACGACAAATAATTAGTTTCGATAATTCAAATTTGATATTTATTCAATTTCTAAAACCGATACATAAGTATTAAGCAAATTCGTTCTTTTATCTTTCCACTATTTGATTTAATTTCCTTTAATTCAAAAAGACGATTTAGTTCTCACAAAGAGAAATCATCAGACACAATCTGTAAAATAATTATGGATACAGGAATAAAAGGAAAAACCGTTCTCGTTACAGCAGCCAGCAAGGGAATTGGAAAAGCCACAGCTGAAGTTTTTGCTGCTGAAGGTTGTAATGTTGCAATCTGCTCAAGAACAAAAGATGACCTGATCGAAACCGCAAAAGAAATAAATGCTAAATATGGAATTGATCCGCTGTGGTGTATCTGCGATTTAAATAAAATTTCAAATCTTGAAAGAACTTACAAAGCTGTAAAAAAAGAATATGGCTCTATCGATATTTTAGTTAATAATTGCGGCGGCCCATCGCCCGGACAATTCACTGAAATTGATGATACAGATTGGGAATTTGCTTATAACCAGGTGTTAATGAGTGTTGTTCGCCTTTCACGTCTGGTACTTCCGGAAATGATAAAAAAAGAATGGGGCAGAATTGTGAATATTACATCTATCTCGGTTAAGCAGCCTGTTGACAACCTTATGCTGTCAAACTCACTCAGGGCAGGAGTAACCGGCTTTGCAAAAACGTTGAGTAATGAGATTGGTAATTTTAATATTACCGTTAACAATGTTGCACCCGGATTAACCTTAACAAGTCGATTATACGAACTTGCGGTGATTGAGGCTAAAAAAGAAGGAAAATCTCACGAAGAAGTTTTAGCCGATATGGCCAAGAGAGTTCCAATGAACCGACTGGCAGGACCGGAAGAAATAGCGAATGTCGTTGTATTTCTTGCATCCAAACAGGCAAGTTATGTTACCGGAACAACAATACAGGTTGATGGCGGTGTTATTAAAGGAATTATGTAGTTAAGAATTTATAATGTACAATGTATAATAAAAAATTGGTTTATTAGGCATCAATCAGCGCAAAAGTATCATTTTCTTACTGTCAATAAAATTACCTGCTGTGAGTTTGTAAACATAAACTCCGCTCGGCAAATCGTTTGCATCAAATGACACATTGTAACTTCCAGCCATTTTGTTTTCATTTACAAGTATTGCAACTTTCTCGCCTAAAGAATTGAATACAACCAGATTCACAAATTCATCATTTGCAATTTGATATTTTATCGAAGTTATTGGATTAAACGGATTGGGATAATTCTGTTTCAGATTGAATTCATACGGGGTATTCAAATCATCCAAACTCGTAGCAATGGGTGTTTTCGCAGAATCCTCGTTGCTATATTCTGAAATGATTTGATCCAGGAATGCATAGACTCTGTAATAATAAATTGTATTCGCTTCCACTGTTTGATCTGTGTACGTCTGAATGTTGGGTCCAAGAGTTTCGAGCAAGTCATAATTCCCGTTTTCCCCCGTTTTTCTTTCAATGTTATATCCTTCTTCCTCACTTTCGTTATCGGCCCAGCTGACTAATACTTCATCAGGTGCAGTTGCATTTGCAATTAATTGTGATGGTGCAACAAGCTGTGCTGTTGGAGTGAATCTGTAGATATTGTTCGGACTAAAAGTTATGATATAAAGTTCGTTACTTTCATCTACACCAAATGAAACAACCAATGCAGGAACCGTGAGCAAGGTCTGGTTACTTGCTTCTGTTCCATCATACTCTAGTGCCCAGAGTACACCACTGCAATAGTCAGCATAAATGTATTTTCCCGCAAGATCCGGAACACTAGAACCGCGATAAACATAACCACCGGTAACCGAACAATGAGGTCCATGGCTGTATTCCCACACCGGAAATGCATATTCCGGATAATCACATCCTGTTAAATTATAGTCGTGGTTACCTTCATAACATCGCCAGCCGTAGTTCTTACCTTTTTCTATTACATCAACTTCTTCATAAATGTTCTGCCCTACATCCCCGGTCCATAGCCATCCTGTTACCGGGTCGAAGCTGTCACGCCATGGATTTCGTAATCCCCACGCAAATATTTCCTTAAGCACAGCTCCAGTACTATCGATAAAAGGATTGTCTGGTGGAATTGAATATTCAAATCCGGGAGAAGCGTTATCAACATCAATCCTTAATATTTTTCCCAGAAAAGTGTATAAACTTTGCGAGTTATTCTGAGGATCGCCGCCTGAACCACCATCACCGGTTGCAATGTATAAGTAACCGTCGTTTGGACCAAATCCAATCCATCCGCCGTTATGATTAGTGAAAGGCTGGCTGAAAGTAAGCATGATCAGTTCACTGTTTTTATCTGCCGAATCCGGATTTTCAACCGAGACTTTGAATCTGGAAATCCTGGTCATCATTGGATTGGTGGTTGTATAGTTCACATAAAAGTATCCGTTATTTTCATAATCAGGATGAAATACAAGACCGAGCAATCCCATTTCTCCGCCGGCGGACACACTGTCCTGGATATCCAGGAATACATGATATGTTTGAACCGCTGATGAGTTATCAAAAACCTTTATTATTCCTGAACGTTCCACTACGAATATTCTGTTTGAACCGTCACCGGCATTGCAAAGAAAAATAGGATTTGAAAATGTCAGATTCGGAAATGCATCTTCAATTGCATATTGTGCTCTGAAGTTTCCTGCCAAAGAATAAAGTAAAATGATTATCTGCAAAGTAATTCTCATTTTTCACGTTCCTTTGTATTATTCTTACTTTTCCTGTTCACCTGGATCAAGCTGTTGTTAAATTTTACCAAATCATAACCTGCTTCTTCTGCCAGCCACATAATTCTATTTGCAGACAGATAACCATTCTTAACCGAGTTAACTAATTCTCTGTCAAGTTCTTGCTTTGCAATTTTAATTTTTGAATTCCCTTTTTTCTCTTTCGATTTTATCAACGCCTTTTCATAATATGTATATGATTGAAGTACAGTTAACAGATAAAGCCATCTTATTAGTAATTCAAATCGTTCTTTGTTGAAGTATGTAATTTCATTGAATTTATTAACCAGAAGGTAACTGCTTACATTATTGTTGAAAAGAAGTTCAGAAAAAGAAAGATTTTGTAATATGCCCCGGGTTTTCTTTGCCTTCTTCTTTTTCATCTTAATTTTTAATTCATTTATCTCAAGATAAAAAACCAGTAACGCTTTTATTAAAGATGCATTGACTCGTGAATCATCTTCATTGCAATGATGGTTAAGTGTATCGGTAATTGGTTTTGCTAACAATAATTTATCGAATTTAGTAGTCGCGTCGGCTAAATCGCTTGATAAAACTGTATTAATTGTTGTGAACACTGTAAACAAGCATACAGTCGAGTTATCTATGTTTTCCTTCTTGACGGGAAGTAAATCGTTTGCATCAGTCATCCATTGAGGAACAACTTTTCTGCTAATATGTCGGTTCCATAATTCGTAAAACGAATTTCCTGCTTTTAAAGAATTATAGAATGATTCGCTAATAATTTCAAATTGTGGAAAACTATAATTGTAGTTATCAAGCTCATTTCTAAGTATGATTAATCCCTCATTTATTTCGGAAGAAATCTCCTCATCTTTCTTCCTTCTTTCTTTAACGGTTTCTTTTCTACCGGATTGAAACAAGTAATTCCTTATTTTTCTAATATTTGGGGGAGACAGGAATTCCTCTAAGGCACTATGTAATGGAATCATTTGCTGTTCATGCAGTGCATCTTCAATTGAAACGACACCTCTACCATTTAAATAATTATAGAGTTGTTTGTATTCACCTGTTTCATCATACACCTCCCTGAAATTCAAGCAGATCCGATATTGATAACCGAACAATTTTATTTTAAATCCTTCATCGTTTACTTCTTTCCCCGACGAGAGAAACTGAAGCTGGGTTCGGTGATCTGTATAAACATAGTAGAATTTGTAATCAGGATTGAAATTGAATACAGCAGATAGATCTTTGGATGGTAAATAAGTATTATTCGCGAGTTTTGGATTTGAATACTTTATTCTGCCTTCAACAGTATCGTAAGAGTTATTATAAATCACCAACGCAGACTCATAGTCCGCTTTATTACTGTACACAAAAATATTTTCATTAAGATGACCATTTAAATCAATAAAATCATACAACTCAAAATTGTTAACCTGACTGAAAAGATGTCGTTTCTTCAATAAAGGGAAGATTTCTCTTTTATGCCGCCATACAAGATGTTCATCAACAGTTTCATTGTAATATGCTCGTTTATATTCCATACCATATTTTTCCGAAAATCCTTCTATTTGTCCATGACCAAACATTGGAAGACCTGGCAATGTTACCATCATTACAGCAACGCCAAAATATTTATCACCTTTACCAAATTGATTAACGGCTGTTTCCTCATCGGGATTGCTCATAAAGTTAACGTAGCGTTTCAGGATTTCCGGATTAAACTCCAGGGTGTTTTTAATAAGCTTCCGGTATTTATCATTCTCCTCCTTCATCAGCATGTGCATAAAAGCGCTGTTGTAAACACGGTGCATCCCGAGGCTTCGTACAAAATATCCCTCCATCAGCCAGAATGCTTCAGCAAGCAGCAACGTATTAGGAAGTTCTGCTTTAAGCCTGTCCACAACCTCACGCCAGAATTCAGTCGGTATTTGTTTATAAAACTCCTCTCTTGCCATCGAATAATCTGAACGCGAAGGGATATCTCCTCCTTTGCCGGGTTCAGGATACCATAATCGTTGATAATGCTTATGTGTTAATGTCATTGCAGCATCAAAACGAATTATGGGTGTTTTTTGTGCGACGTGCTTTATTGTTTGATACAGGGATTCCCTGAGTTCAGGATTGAGAAGATTTAACTGAGCCGTATCGTTCCACGGCATATTTGTACCGTCGTTGCCATGGTAAATATACCTTCTTTCTCCAGTGTACCTGTCGATTCGTTCGAAAACGACTGCCGCATCTTCGCGGGAATAATATTTATCTTCAATTCTTATTTCAATTCGATCATCCGGTGAAAGATTCTCACCAGTAAATGAATAACTATAGTACGGAGGTGTTGAAGTTTGAATAAAGTAATCCGGTTTTTCAATCACCCATTTTGAAAATATACCGCTATGATTTGGTACCATATCGCTGGCAATTCTTATTCCTCGCAAGGCTGCTCTGTATTTCAGATTATTGAATGCATCTTCACCTCCGAGTTCTTCAGCAATTACATAATCGAAAAGGGAATAAGCGGAAGCCGCTGCTTCGGGATTACCGGTTAATTGTTTGATTCTTCTGCTTGCAGTACATCGTTCCCAGATGCCAATCAGCCAAAGAGCGGTGAAGTTCCAATCAGCCAGCAGGTTCAATTCCTCATCCGGTATTTCATCCAGCCTGCTTATATATCTTTGATACTTTTCCGAGAGCTGGTGAAGCCAGACGAATATATTCTTTGCGATCATTACAACTTCGGGCATCCAATCCACATCAGTTGAAAACAATTCTCCTTCAAGCTGTTTTATTGAACTATCACCGAAATCACCGGAATACAACGGATCAAATTTATAATCAGGAACAGGTGGAGTAGCTTTCTCGCCACCCCCGTGTTTAATGAATAATTTATAATCTTCCCGGATTAAATCAGTTCCCCGGAGTAATTTATTTAGTAATTCCGAATCAATTTTAAATCCCCATTCATTGCGAATAAAATTTAATTGTGCTTCCAGATTAAATGGATTTGTGATTATTGGTTTTAACAGCATCGCGAACAAATGAAGTCCGCCGAATCCTGTCTCTTTTTCCTGATCGAAAAACTCCTTTGTAGAATTAATCAATTGAGTGTATGGTGAATTTTCTCTCAAAAACCTGTCCGAGAATAACTCATTCAATTTTGAAGCGGCAGGATTGCTGTTTTCAAAATGAAGAATAATTAATTCTTCTAGCAAAATTTCTTTATTGGGTTTATTATTTGTCTTTCCATTCAGGTAATCTTGCTTTTTGATTTTATCCTTGAATACCGGTATGGGAGGAAATTCATCGATAAAATCGGAAAGAACTTTATCGACTTTATCTTTGTTAAGTGTCGAGGAAAGATGATCCAGCCCTCTTTTGAAAACGCCCGGATTTTCATTTTCGGCATAATGTGTAATTAAAAAGTGATATATCTCGTGTAGTAATCCTAATGCATTTACCTCTCCGGCTGTTGTCAGTTTTCCATACTCACCCTCTTTTTTTCTTACCTCATTGATTCTATCGGAAATTATTCTCGCATTTTGTGAGCTTGTAATAATCAAATTGCCATTTAAAGAGTAAAATTCCCCTTTAAAATCGTATTTAATTCTTGCTTGTTTGGATATATGGAAATCTCGAACGACCATCTTATTTTTTATAGACAAGACTTTGATTATTATAAATTAAAAGTATTAATAATATAATAATTTGATGAGGAACATATGTGAGATTGCATTAGGATGCTAGGTAATAAAATTTATTATAAAAGACCTGACTAAGCTAAAATTTATTTTTCCTCTTTTAAAAAGATAATCCCTTATTCTTTGCGAATTGTGTAATGAATCTTCCCCAGGTCAGGTTATTCTGACCTTCTGTATGTAACATTGCTCTGTTAATAGTCATATTCGCAGAAGCTTCAACTATCCATTCAAAATTCTTTTCACCGATTGAGTTAAGGTCAACATCTGGTGAGGGATTGCAGAAATCTACAGCATAAGGGAGATCATTTTTTAGCGCTAATTCAACTGCATTAAAATCATAACCAAGAGCATAATTGATGCTCAAAACTGCTTCTGTAATTTTTATTAATAACTCTTTCTCTATTTGCAACGGATTCTGTTCAAATCTCAAGTGATGAGGCTTACCAAGTGCATATCTCATAATGTGAACCTGAGATCTGTCAATACAATAACAACGATAGTAATCTGTAAATTGAATCTCTTCCTGAAGCATCATAACAATTTGACCGGTTTCATTATAAGCTTTGAAAAAGTCGTCTTCATTTCCAAGGTAGTAAACATTATTCAATCCACCTTTGGCAAATGGTTTTAATAATGCGGGAAATCCTACGTAGTTAAAAATTGCATCCCAATCCAAAGGGTATTTGAGATTTCTGAACGATTCTGAGTTTGTATTTTCAGGATGCCGGTTCGATGGTAGAAGAACTGTTCTGGGAACAGCAACATTCAATTTCGTCATTAGCGCATTGTTAAAAAATCTTTCATCTGTACTCCACCAAAACGGATTATTTAAAACTGCGGTTCCGCACAATGCAGCATTTTTCAAATATGAACGATAAAACGGAACATCTTGAGATATCCTGTCTAAAATTACATCGTAATCACTTGATTTGCCCTGGATTACTTTATCAATGGAGACAAATTCTGCTGTAATCCCATTTTGACTTTTTGAATTTACCCGTTCAACAAAAGCCCCCGGGAATGTGTTTTCCTCTCCAAAAAGAATTCCTATTTTCTTCATTGTTATCCTATTTGTTAGACAAGCAAATTGCGATAAAGCCATTTTGTTTGTCAAATATATTAAAAAAGATGTGGTTTTCAACATCTCTAACTTTGTCATAATAATTCATCAAAAACTTTCTAAATTGAATATCTTCCATCTTAAAGCTATCTTTATCGATCGATTAGAAAGGTTCTATGCAGCAAACACCACTGATGGCGCAATATTTTAAGATTAAGGAGGCAAATCCAGATACAATCCTCCTTTTTCGTGTTGGTGATTTTTTCGAGACTTTTGATGAAGATGCAAAAACAGCATCTAAAGTTCTTGGGATTACTCTAACGAAAAGAGCCAATGGGGCTGCTTCACATGTTGCACTTGCTGGATTCCCGCATCATGCAATTGATACTTATTTGCCGAAACTTGTTCGTGCAGGATTTCGTGTGGCTGTCTGCGAACAGGTTGAAAATCCGAAGTTTGCAAAAGGAATTGTGAAAAGAGAAGTGGTTGAAGTAGTTACTCCCGGTGTTACACTTTCCGATAAATTGCTAGACCACAAAAAAAATAATTACTTACTTGCTGTTTACCTGTCAAACGATATTGCCGGGTTGTCGTTCACGGATGTTTCAACGGGTGAGTTTTTTGCGTATGAAATTCCCGAAGCGAATTTAACCGAACAGATTGAATCAATAGCACCTGCTGAAATTCTTATTCAAAAAAAGGATAAAGATTACTTAACTCAAATTATATGTAAAATTAATTCTACCATTAGAATTACTAAGATTGAGGACTGGATATTCAACTTTGAATATGCCAAAGAGATGCTTCTAATGCAGTTTAAAACTGTCAACCTTAAGGGATTCGGAGTCGATCATCTTAAAGAAGGAATTATTGCTGCGGGAGCTATATTAAATTATCTGCAGGAAACGCATAAAGCAAACCTTTCTCACTTAAGCAGCATCTCCCTGTATAATTATTCAGATTATATGATACTTGATGGTTCGACACGCAGAAATCTTGAAATCACTTATACATTACAGGAAGGGAGCAGGGAGGGATCACTAATTTCCATCCTGGATAAAACCAACACCGCAATGGGTGGGAGATTAATGAAGCAATGGATTACCCGACCGTTGTGTGATAAATCTTCAATTGAAAAAAGGCTGGATAGTGTAGAAGAAATTCTGAAAGAAAAAGTCATTCGCAATAAACTCGTAATTGAACTAAAAGAAATCGGGGATCTTGAGAGAATTATATCGAAGATAAGTTCAGGCAGGGCAAATCCGCGTGAAGTTGTTGCCCTCAAAACATCCCTGAAAAAACTTCCATCGGTTATAGAATATCTGAAAAACTTTAAGGTTCAAACTCTTATAACGATCAGAGAAAATCTTGACCCGCTGGAGGAACTTGTTAACAAAATTCAGAGTTCAATTATCGACTCGCCTCCGGCAAGCATCATAGATGGCGGAATAATAAGAAGCGGGCATAGTGAAGAGCTTGATGAATTAAGAGACATTGCATTCCATGGAAAAGACTGGATAGCCAAACTTCAAAAAACCGAACGTGAAAGAACCGGAATTCCTTCGCTTAAGGTAAGCTATAATAAAGTTTTCGGCTATTATATTGACATAAGCAATGCTCATAAAGATAAAGTACCCGATTCGTATATCAGAAAACAAACTCTTGTAAATTCTGAAAGATATATCACCCCTGAGCTGAAAGAGTATGAAGATAAAATCTTAAATGCTGAAGAAAAAATTTATGAGTTGGAATCGCAGTTGTTTAATGAAATTCGTCTCCTTGTCGCATCAGAGGTAAAAGCTGTTCAGCAAAATGCCAGATATATTGCAATGCTAGATTGTTTCATTTCGTTTGCCGAATGTGCCGAAGTTTACAAGTACGTAAAGCCGGAAATTACCGAAGACACCAAGCTCGAAATTAATATGGGCAGGCACCCTGTGGTTGAGCGAATCCTTCCACCGGGCAATAAATTTACACCGAATGACTGTGTGCTTGATAATGAGGAAAACCAGGTAGTTATCCTGACAGGCCCAAATATGGCTGGTAAATCAGTTTATTTGAGGCAAACCGGTTTGATTGTCTTGTTAGCCCAGATAGGTTCATTCGTACCTGCTGAAAGTGCAGTGGTCGGAATTGTAGATAGAGTTTTTACTAGGGTAGGTGCGAGCGATAATATTGCCGCTGGTGAAAGCACATTCCTGGTTGAAATGCAGGAAGCCGCAAACATTTTGAACAATGCCTCAGATAAAAGTCTCATCTTGCTTGATGAAATAGGAAGAGGCACTAGCACATTTGATGGAATTTCTATTGCCTGGGCGATAACGGAATATATTCATGATAATAAAGATGTAGCTGCTAAAACACTTTTTGCAACTCATTATCATGAATTGAATGAAATGGCCGAATTATTTCCGCGAATAAAAAATTATAAGGTTGAAGTCCGTGAGTACGATGATAAGGTGATCTTTCTGCATAAGGTAAATCCCGGCAGTGCTGATCACAGCTATGGTATTCAGGTAGCACAAATGGCGGGACTTCCGAAGTTTGTTACAAACAGGGCAAAAGAAGTTCTCTTAAATCTTGAGAGCAAGGAACTGACCCCGTACGAAGTGAAAAAAGAGAAATTGAAAAAATTGCAAAAAGAAGAATCGCAGCTTAGTATGTTCGAGTTCAAAGATGATAAAATTAGGACTGAACTTAAAGATCTTGAAATAGACAACATCACTCCCATCGAAGCTCTGGGAAAACTTAATGAACTTAAAAAGAAAGTGAAAAATGACGATAAGAGTTAAACCAATCTTCTCTTTATTTATAATTATTTCAATATCTACTCAGATCATTAGCTGTAGTTGGGATGGTCCTGAGGAAAAATTTATTCCTGATGAAAAATATGCATCCGACCTAATATTTGAACGGGCACAAATAGATAGTTTTATGCAGTTCGATCCATATTCACCTTTTAACCGAAAAGAAAAAGTAGAATTTTCACCGCTTAAATATTTTGAACCAACAACTGAATTTATCTTTAAATCAAAGCTTTTTGAATATGATTCGAAAGATACTGTCGACGTTTACGGAACAAAGGGAGAACTCAGACGCGTTGTTAAAGAAGGATATGTCGAACTTAAGCATAAAGATATTATACAAAAATTAAATGTTTATAAATCATTTGGAAGAAACGGAGAAGTATATTATAGTTTGTGGTTCACGGACAAATCCACCGGTGAAGAAACATACGGTGTCGGAAGATATTTGAATTTTGAAAAGGCAGAAGATGAAGAACACATTTATACCATCGATTTCAACAGGGCATATAATCCTTATTGTGCGTACAGTTCTTCCTTCACTTGCCCGATTCCCAGGAAAGAAGATTTTATTAATTTTAAAATTCTGGCCGGGGAGAAAAATTATCATAAATGAATTAGTCGATTGGCAATAGTTTGATAGTAGTTTTAGAAAAAAATATATCGGAAAACCAGGTTGAGAATGTAATCACCCAGCTGGAAGAAGCCGGATTTAAGGTTCAAAAATCTACCGGCGAAGAGAGAATCGTTCTAAATGCAATAGGTGTTCTGCCGGAATTCGACACACGGAAAATTCAAATTCTGGATGGTGTTGCTGAAGTCCATCGAGTTACGGAACCATTCAAGCTGGCTGGCAGATCAAGCAAAGCACAGAATACAATTATCAAAACCGGGAATGTAACAATTGGATCTAATGAGGTAATTACGATTGCAGGTCCCTGTGCTGTGGAAAGTGAAGATCAAATTTTTAAAATAGCTGAAATTGTAAAAAATTCGGGTGCAAAAATTTTAAGAGGTGGTGCATTCAAACCAAGAACTTCTCCATATTCATTCCAGGGATTGGGAGAAGATGGATTAAAATTATTAAGAATGGCAGGCGATGAATTCGGTCTTGCTGTTATAACTGAAATAATGGATCCTGCTCGTATTGATTTGATATATAAGTATACAGATATATTTCAACTCGGGGCACGGAACATGCAAAACTTTCCACTCCTCAGGGAACTTGGCAAAACGAATAAACCTGTAATGATCAAAAGAGGAATGTCTGCAACTATCGATGAATGGTTAATGGCAGCTGAGTATATCCTTGCAAGCGGAAATCCGCAAGTTATGTTATGCGAAAGGGGAATTAGAACGTTTGATAATTCACTGCGTAATACATTTGATGTTTCCGCAATACCTGTCGTCAAGAAGAAAAGTCACCTGCCTGTGATCGCCGATCCATCGCACGCAACAGGTATGCGCGACAAAGTCATACCAATTGCCAGGGCAGCAGTTGCAGCAGGAGCAGATGGATTGATGGTAGAAGTACATCATAATCCCGTAGAAGCAATGTCTGATGGTCCTCAATCCCTGTTGCCGGAACAATTTAAAGATTTGATGGATCAGGTTAAGAAAATTGCAGAGGTTATTGGAAGGACGGCATAGTCATCAAGCTTTAACATTGATGATATTATATTAATTTTACCCTACTATTCTTTCTTCAAGCTTCGGGATATTGAATATCAGCTAGAGGAAAGTTTTCTACATTACTTAAAGATTCGGAATTATCACTATCAATTCCATACAATATGAAATAATTATAGATGGCTTCAGCTCTTAATATTTCTAATTTTTTATTATCCTGATATTTCTCACCTTATCTGTATGGCCTTCAATTATCCTTTTGGATAATGGGCCCAATTTAATTATATCTATTATCCGATTTAACCCCGAGTGTGTCGTTGCTATTATAATTGCTTCGCGTGTATTGAAAATTGTTGTTTCATTAATTAAATAATCATAAAAATTCCCAAATATCCGTTTGATGTTACATTTTCTTTGGAGATTGAATCGGTACATCTAAAGAGATTATCTGTGCCTAAGTCTTCATCTGTATCAACTTAACCTACTAAACGATCAATCTGAATTCCACCTAAGTTGTAAGGATAAGCCGAGTTTTAATCCCCATTTATATCGATTGGACATCCTTGAGAATCAACTGTAATTCCTTGAGGCGTCATTGGACATTTATCTAAATAATCTGGTATTCCGTCATGATCGGAATCAATAGGGCAACCAAAGTAGTTAACCCTAATTCCCAATGGGGTATTATTGCACCGATCACGAAAATCCGGGACACCATCCTTATCTTTATCAAGCGGACAACCATTTAAGTCCACCTCAACGCGTGCCGGTGTATCAGGACATAAATCCAGATAATCCGGAATTTTATCGTGATCGGAATCAACGGGGCAACCGAAATCATCAACATTTACATTTACTGGTGTATTGGGGCAAACGTCTCTGGAGTTTGCAATTCCGTCTTTATCACTATCAATATCTGCTGATAGGTAATAGCTAATTCCGAGCATGAGAGTATAATAAATATCATTATTATTCCCCCTTATTGATGCATCCAACCAATCATTAAAATTTAAAGTAATCCCAGTATTAATGTCTACTGTTATTTTTTCAGTAATAAGGTATTGCAAACCAAATTCAAAGTTTAAGTTAACATCGTCATTGAAACTAACTCCTGATTCATTATTTGGCAAGTTAGTGGTATTTCTAATTTCGGGATTAATTTGCAAGTATGATAATCCTGCGAAGAGAGAAGGAAACAATTTTTCTCCAATGCAATAACCATAGTTTACACCACCACCAATAAATAAGATAGATGTATTAAATTCAGAATTATAATTATTCGTATCGTAGCCCTTTAATATACCGGTTCCGCCGAATACTTTTATTGCAACAAATTGATTTGAATAAGTACTAAAATAATACCCCGCCATCCCTCTCCATATAAATCCTACTTTTGATTTATTATAATCAGTAAAAGGGAAAGTTACACCTGAACTCAATGAAAGCGAGAGAGTACCCATTAGGGGATGAATAATCTTTTTATCTTTAACTTGTGATTTTATCTGTTGAGGTGTAAGTAGAATTAAAAAAAATAGTAGGTGGAGAAATATTTTTTTCATTTCAGGAAAAATCATTTACATTATAGTTAAAAGAAAAATTCTGTAATAAATAGTACTATGCTTTTTAATTCCACTCCGGCATTATGGCATTATCAATAATTTTCGTTCTATTGTCGCCGTTACTGTCCATCATCCATATATCAGTTGCCGATCCCAAAACATTAAGTGAATTGACAAATATAATTTTTGCTCCATCCGGTGAAAACCTCGGTTGAAGATCATTAGTTCCATCAGGTTTATTTATTGATACATCTGTTGTGTCCGAACCATTAATACTCATAATAAAAATATGTGAATCAAGTTGTCTCCCATCCGGTGATTCAAAACCGGAAACGTCTCTTGTAAACATTATGTTATTTCCATCAACTGAAAATGATGGGAATTCTATGCTTCCCGGAAGGTTTGAAAAGAAAAGATTCATATTACTACCGTTACTATCCATAAGGTAGATTTCTGAATCGTAGGGATTTTCACCTACTGTTAATACTACAATTCTATTAATGGCATGTGACCAATCGGTTTCCCGAAAATGTCTGTTAGGTGGTGCAGTTGCTATCTGTGTTAAGTTAGCTCCAAACTGATCAATTTTATATAGTTTGTTATAGTTGCCATAAAGTAACTGGCCTCCATCGGGGGACCAACTAAATCCGATTCCATTATTATGATATCCTGCAATTGGAACAGTTGTGACTCTAAAAATATTTGAACCATTTAATTCCATAATAAAAATTTGAGGATTTACTTGTTCATTTGATACATAGGCAATTTTTGAACCATTCGGATTCAATCTGGGCCACCAATCTCTGTATAAGTTATTTGTCAAGCGTATCGTTGAACCGGATGTAGTATCCAAAGAATAAATATCATAATTGCCATCAATACTAGAAGCATAAAAGAAATGATTATCCAGTTGTGAGAGGGTAGTGAAACTCCAAATGCTCCCATTTGTTGCGGCTTCACCATCTTTTACTATAACCTGCCAGAAATACGTTGTGTTATATAGTAAATTATCGACTGTGACCGAAGTATCGGTAATTTCTGAAGCTATTTCAGTATGAGTCGGATTATTGGATTCATACAAGAATACATCAAATGATAGTGTATCTCCATTATCCGGATCACTTGCTGACCAAGCAAGATTTAGCACAACAGACTGGTTGATTGCATTATTTTCAGGGAAAGGATTGGATGGTTCATCCGGCGGAGTATTATTTGATGTGCTCTTATTTAATAGAATTGTCGGGGAAGTAGTTTCGCCATCTCTAACCTGAGCGGACACTGTGTTTTTAACATATTCATTTTTTGTTACTGTAATGGTATAATTTCCGACAGTAATATTTATGTATTCAAATATTCCTGAATTATCTGTAACTACTGCGTTTGTTGGTGGACTAGTAATTACACTTGCACCCACTATTGGCGTATTATCATCGGCATCAAGCACGATACCTGATATGCTGCCAAACATTTCGGGTTGCACAGTTTCTTCTTTGCAGGAAAATAAAAGGGATAAAAATATATGTGTTAATATTATGAAAAATAACTTTTTAGATTTTACCATGAATTATCTCCCTGGATAGTAAAAATTAACTCTGTATTAAATTATCCCCATATAACGTCTTACTGTCTTCTGCAATTAATTGATTGTTCAAATAAACCTTAAGTGAAATTCTATAAATATCTTCTATGTTTAAATTCATAGTTGATTTAGAGAGGACAACTTGTGATTTTCCATTAACTTTACAGTTGCCCGATTGGTCCGATGAACTAGTTGAATGACCCAATTTGATAACAGTCAATTTATAGTGAACTATTATTTCATCATCATGAGCGTTATAAAACGTCCCATTAATTTCCAACATTTTATCCTGGTTTTGCACTAAATGAATGTGAGCAGTGGATTTTTCTAATGGGGTATAGTAATCTATTAGGGGAAATTGGGGAGAATTCACTCCCCAATTCCATTGAGACAATAAACTAGATATCATGAACATTATAGAAAACAATTCCTTTAACCTTAACCTTGGATTTTATGGCAAAGATGCTCCGTTTATAAAAGTTATTTTCATCCCATCTGCAATTTGGATAACCTGGTATTGACGTGATTGTTGATCATTCTCTATCTGTATTATTTCGTTATTATTTCCAATCTGGGTTAGAATAATCGCCATCTCATTTCCAAGTAAATCCTGTTGTATTACATTAGAGTTCCCGGTTTGTTCAATTGTTGAAGAATTATTATCTCCAACAACAAATGCCTCAAACATATTATTGTTTCCGGTTTGGTTGATGAAATGGCTATTTCCGTTTCCGGTTTGATTTAATACTGCGTCATTAAATTCTCCGTACTGGATAAATTCAGCAATGTTTCCGGGAAAATTTACTCCAGTAAAAGTCTGATTAATAGAAGTATTATTATTATTTCCCATCTGCTGGATTAATGCAGAGTTGTTTAAATCTAATCCACTTGATAGGGGAAATAAATTAGCAGATGATTCAATCTGTTCTAGAAATGTTTCTTCATCATTTAAATCAACACTTTGTTGACCAATTAACAATTGGTATGAGGAATGAAGTAGTATAAAAATAATAACATTTAGCTTTTTCATTTCATTTCCTTTTGCAACATAGATAGTAAGTAAAGTTGGGTAGTAATAGAATTATTGTTTTTCTACAATATCTAGGTCGCATATTGTGAATTATTTAGCACCTATCGTCACCAAAATTGACGATAGATGCTAATCTAGACTCTTTAGAAAGAGAATATATTTTCCTTCTCATTAAATGAGAATTATTGCTGCAATACATTTATAGTATTTCCATTACCTGTAACAGTGTTCATAGAACTATTACCATCAGATAATTGTTTAACTTTAACCATATTACTGTTTCCTGTAATAACAACACCATCAGTTGTATACCAGTCTGTTCCAATGTAATTATCGTTCCCTGTTTGGATTAAAGTAATAGCATTATTATCACCTGC